>NZ_JBIWGC010000002.1:82885-103319 GCF_044763335.1 Streptomyces sp. NPDC096105 | reverse complement strand
TGAGCGCACCGGCGCGCGTCGGGTGGGGGGGGCCCCCCCCCCGCCCCCCCCACCCGCCGCGCCGCCGTTTCCGCTCACGGCTCGCGCGCCGCCGTTTCCGCTCACGGCTCGCGCGCGGGCGGTCAGTTGGTGCCGATCCGCGACAGCAAGTCGACGATCCGCTCCTGCACCTCGACGCTGGTGGACCGCTCCGCGAGGAACAGCACCGTCTCGCCGGAGGCCAGCCGGGGCAGGTCCGCCGCGTCCACGGCGGCCGTGTAGACGACCAGCGGGGTGCGGGTGAGCTGCCCGTTCGCCCGCAGCCAGTCGATGATCCCGGCCTGCCCGGCCTGGCGGTGCACCCGCATCAGGTCCATCACCACCAGGTTCGGCCGGAACTGCCCCGCCAGCGCCACCGCGTCGGCGTCGCTCGCGGCCCGCGCGACCTGCATCCCGCGCCGTTCCAGCGTGCCGGTCAGGGCCAGTGCGATCTCCGCGTGCTCCTCGATCAGCAGGACCCGCGGCGGGTGCTGCTCGCTGTCGCGCGGCGCGAGCGCCTTCAGCAGCACCGCCGGGTCGGCGCCGTACGCGGCGTCGCGGGAGGCCTGCCCGAGTCCGGCCGTGACCATCACCGGCACCTCGGCCGCGCCCGCCGCCTGACGCAGCGACTGCAGGGCGGTGCGCGTGATCGGTCCGGTCAGCGGGTCGACGAACAGCGCCGCCGGGAAGGCCGCGATCTGCGCGTCGACCTCCTCACGGGAGTGCACGATCACCGGGCGGTAGCCGCGGTCGCTCAACGCCTGCTGCGTCGACACGTCCGGCGCGGGCCACACCAGCAGCCGGCGCGGGTTGTCCAGCGGTTCCGGCGGCAGTTCGTCGTCCATCGGCTGCGGACCCGGCTGGTCCGCCACCTCCACGGCCCCGCCCGGACCGTCCAGCGGCTCGGGACCCTCGGCGGCGTCCGCGTCCGGCGCCCCTATCGCGTAGGAACGTCCGGCGGCCTCGGCGGGCGGCGCGAGCCGGGACTGCCCGGACGGCGTCGGCGTGGGCTGCGCCGGAGGCTGGGCGAGGGCGGCGGCCGTGCCGCGGTCCTGTTGTGGTGCGGGCGCCTGGCCGGCGGGCGGCGCGGGTTCGGCCGGCGGGTGCGGGCGGGCGCCCTGGGCGGCGCCGGGCGCCTGCGCGGCGGCGGGGGCCTGGCCGCTCGCGGCGGCCTGGTCGTTGCGGGTGCCGAGCTTGCGTCGGCGACCGGAACCGCCCGGCTGGTGCGGAGGCGGCGTGGCCGACGCCGACGGCTGCTGCACCTGGGCGGCCTGCCGGTTGAACGGCACGCCCTGCCCCAGCGTCCGCACGCTGATGGCACGCCCCTGCGTCGAGTTCGGGTCCACCGGCGCGGCGGCCTCGACGGGCAGCGGCTGGGCGACCCGCCGGTCCGGCGCGGGCGCGTCCTCGGGCGGCAGCGGGGTGCCGCCCGACGGCGTGGACTGCGATGCGTCCGGGAGGGGCACACCGGCGCCGGAGGTGTCGCTTGCGGCGGGCCACTGCCGCGGGGCCGGAGTCCCGGCGGGCGGGGTGGCCGCGTTCGGCGCGGGCCGGCCGTGCTGCGGCGCGGCAGGCGCGGGCGGTGCCTCGGCGGGCAGCGGCTGGGCCGGCGGGAGCGGGGCCGCGGCGGGCGCGCCCTGCGGAGGCACCGCCTCCCACTGCTCGGAAGCGCCGGGCGCCTGCGCGGCCTCGGACGGCGGAGCGACCGCACGGCGACGGCGGCCCGTGGGCGCGCTGGTGGGGTGCGGCTGCGGCGGGGTGTGGTCCTCGGACTGGTCCAACGGCACGGCGTCATGCCGGCCGGCACCGGCCGGGGCACCCTGCGGCGCGGGAGCCGGGGCGGGCCGCGCGGGAGCCTGCGGTGCCGGAACACCGGGCTGGGGCACCTGAGCAGCGGCGCCGGCCGGCTGCGGGGCCGGCGGTACAGACTGCGGGACCGGCGGTACGGGGGCCTGCGGGGCCGGCGCGTCGGACCCGACGGGCTGCGGGTTGGGCGCGGCGGCCTGAGGCGCGGACGTCGCGGCCTGCTGGTTCGGCGGGATCGGCGGGATCGGCTGCGGAGCCTGCGGAGTGGGGCCGACCGGCTGGAGGTTGGGCGCGGCGGGCTGGGGCGCGTGTCCTGCGCCCTGTGCGGGCGGGGGTACGGGCTGCGCGTTCGGGCCGACCTGCTGGAGGTTCGGCCCGGCGGCCTGCGGCGCGGTCGCTGCGGCCTGCGGGTGCGGGGGAACGGCCTGCGGCGTGGACGGCGCCGCCTGCCCGTTCGGAGGCACGGCCTGCCCGGCGACCGGAGCCGTCCCCCGCGGCGCGGGCGGAGCCACGGCCTGCCCGGCGGCCGGAGGCACAACCTGCCCGGCAACCTGAGCCGCGCCCTGCGCAGCGGCCGGAGCGACCGGCTGTGCACCCGGAGCGACAGGCCGCGGAGTCTGCCCGTTCGGTACGGCACCCGGCGCCGCCTGCCCAGCCGTCTGAGCACCCGGAAGTTCCTGAACACCCGGCACCTGACCCGGTGCCACGGGCGACTGCGGAGCCTGCCCCTGAACCGGAACCGGAACCTCCGCCGGAGGCATCTGCCCGGCGGCCTGCTGGCCGGGAGCCGACTGCGGCGCCTGCCCCACGACCTCGGCCTGCCCTGCCTGACCAGGCTGTCCTGCCTGGACCGCCTGCTCGTCCTGGTCCGCCCCCGCCGGCGGCAGCGCGAACACCGTACGCGGTGCCGCCTCCTGCGCCGCCGCGCGCTCGTTCGCGGCGGCCAGCGCACGCCGGCGCCGCCCTGTCGGCTGTTGCTGGTCAGGACCCGCACCCTGCGCCGGGACGTGCACGGCGACCCCGCCCTGTGCCGCGCCGGACGCGCCGTTCGCATCGGAGGCCGCGGGCAGCGCGGGCGCGAGCGCCTGCTGCTCACCGTCCGCGCGCCGGGCCCGACGCCCGGACGGTGCGGGCACGCCCTGCGGCGGAACGGTCCCGCCCAGCCCCGTGTTGGAGGCCGCGGCGCCCGCCGCGTGCTCGGCGGCGGTGACGACGGAGCCCTCGGACACCCCCGCACCGGCGAGCTCCACCTCGGCACCGGTTGCGCCCGCCGCGTCCTCGGCCGGCCGGCCCCGCCGCCGCCCCGTTCCGCCGGACACGGCCGCGCCCTCACCGGACACCTGCGCCGGCAACTGCGCCTGTACGGGCTCCACGGGAGGAGCCGCACGCCGCCTCCGCCGCCCGGTGGGCTGCGGTGCCTCCGCGGCGGGAACGGCGGGATCCTCACCGTCGCCGCTGCCGCCGTCCGGCACGTTGCTCTCCAGGAAGGCGTCGACGGACGAGCGCCGCGCCCGGCGCCGTCCACCGCTCGGCGAGGGCTCGGCGTGAGCGGCGGCCTCCTCGGCCTGCGCCACCGCGTCCTGCGGTGCGGCGGAGGCCGCCACGGCCCCCGCCCCGCCCCCGATCGGCACCTCGAGGACGAACGCGCTGCCGCTCATCCCCGGCACCTCGTGCGTCTGGAGCACTCCGCCGTGCGCCCGGACGATCCCGCGCACGATCGGCTCGTGCACCGGGTCGCCGCCGCCGTACGGGCCGCGGACCTCGATGCGGACGACCTCGCCGCGCTGGGCCGCCGCGACGACGACCGTGTTGTCCAGGTAACCGCCCGCCGTCAGGGGCGTGTTGCCGGTCGCGTCGACGCCCGCGACGTCGGCGACCAGGTGGGCGAGGGCGGTCGCGAGCAGTCGCGGGTCCACCTCGGCCTCGATGGGCGGCGCGTGCACCGCGAACTGCACGCGGCCCGGTCCGATCAGCTCCACGGCCCCGTCGACACCGGCCGCGACGACCGCGTCGAGCATCACCTTCGTGCGGGCTATCTGCTCGGTGCCGGCGTCGAGCCGCTGGTAGCCGAGGACGTTGTCGATGAGGGTGGTGATGCGGGAGTAGCCGGCCGACAGGTGGTGGAGCACCTGGTTGGCCTCGGGCCACAGCTGCCCCGCGTCGTCGGCGGCCAGCGCGGACAGCTCGCGGCGCAGTTCGTCGAGCGGGCCGCGCAGGGAGCGGCCGAGGAGGGTGAGGAGCTGTTCGTGCCGGGCGGCGAGGGCCTCGTAGCGGTCCTTCTCGCGTTCGCCGAGGGCGGCGTACCGCTCCTCGTGTGCGGCGAGTTCCTCCGCGTGCTTCTCGCGGAGCTCCTCCACCTCGGTGACGTGGCTCTGGCGCAGGGCGGTCAGCTCGGAGCCGTGCTCCTCGGCGAGCCGTTCCAGCTCCTCCGCGTGCTCGCGCTCGGCGGTCTCCTTCTCCTTGACCAGCGCGTCGTAGGGGCGGCGGTCGAGGAACGTCATGACCGCGCCGACGAGCTGGTCGCCGTCGCGCACCGGGGCGGTGGTCAGGTCGACCGGCAGTTTGTCGCCGTTCTTGGCGTAGAGGACCTGGCCGCGCACGCGGTGCTTGCGGCCGGAGCGCAGGGTGTCGGCGAGCGGGGACTCGGAGTAGGGGAAGGGGGAGCCGTCGGCGCGCGAGTGCAGCACGAGGGTGTGCAGTTCGCGGCCGCCGAGCTCGCCGGCCCGGTAGCCGAGGATCTGGGCGGCGGCCGGGTTGACCAGGACGATCCGCCCGTCGGTGTCGGTGCCGACGACGCCCTCGGAGGCGGCTCGCAGGATCATCTCCGTCTGCCGCTGCGACCGGGCGAGCTCCGCCTCGGTGTCGACGGTGCCGGAGAGGTCCCGGACGACGAGCATCAGCAGCTCGTCGTCGGTGTAGCCGTAACTGTCGTAGGTCTGCTGGTTGTTCTCCAGGTTCGCGCTGGTGACCTCGACGGGGAACTCGGTCCCGTCGGTCCGCCGGGCGATCATCCGGGTCGGCTTGGTGCGGCCGCGGGGGTCGATGTGGTCGGGCCGCCGCATGGAGCCGGGGATGAGCTTGCTGTCGAACTGCGGCAGCAGGTCCAGCAGCCCGCGCCCCACCAGGGCGGTGCCCGGCGCCTCGAAGGCCTCGAGGGCGATGGTGTTGGCGTTGACGACGGTCCCGTTGGCGTTGACCAGCACCAGGGCGTCGGGAAGCGCGTCCAGTATGGCTGCGAGGCGAGCAGCGCCTCGGGATGGCCTGCTGCTCACGAGACGCTTCCTCCCTGTTACCGCGACGTGCCGACCGTCCGGGCCATCCTGCCAACCGGCCCGCGACGTGTCACGGGAGGGAGTCTAAGGGCTGGGGGTGCGCCGGGGGTGCCGGATGGGACGCACATCGCACCGCGAGGTGACGGTGATGTGACGTCCGGTACGTCCGGAACCGTGCCTGCCTGGGCCGACGCACCGCGAAGCTTCGCGGGACCTTCACGCCCCCCGCGCACCCGCCGTCCGGCCCGCCTCGGGCAGCAGCGGCACGAGCCGGTCCCAGCGCGCGATCGCGCACCCGTTCGTACGGTCGTACGCCGCGTCGACGCGGCGGCCGGCCCAGGTGCCGGTGATCCGGGCGGTGGCGGGACCGCCGTACCGCATGGTGCACACGGCGTCCCGCGGCACCGGCGCGAAGGCGTCCTGTCCCCACCGGGTCTGCCGCTGGACGGCCGCGCAGGCCCCGTCGGGGTCGGGGTGCGTCCCGCCGCTCGGCCGGCACCGCACCTCGTACGTCCCGTCCGCCCCGCCGCCCGCGTCCCGCACGGTGACGGTGAGCCGGTCCCCGTCCCGCGCCGGCTCATCGGCCCGCGCCGGGGAGGGGGACGCGGTGAGCGAGGCGAGGACCGCGACGAGGGCGGCGCCCCCGGCGAGGAACCGCCGCCGCGGAGACGGGGAAGCGGTGGAGGACGAGACGGAGGGGGAAGGGAGGGAGGGCAGGGCGGTCATGCCGTGATCAACGCGCCGGAGCGCGGGACGTTGCGCCACGGCGGCGTGCCGGTCGTAAGGGCTTTGCCCTGCGGGCTCCCCGCCTAGTACCGTGGGGGGCGATTGGTGACACCCCACGCGGTTGTGTCATCATCGGCAGGCACCACCCACTCGCGCTCGCGCGCAGCAGGTTGTGCAGGGAGGCGTCGCCTAGTCCGGTCTATGGCGCCGCACTGCTAATGCGGTTTGGGCCTTAAAGCCCATCGAGGGTTCAAATCCCTCCGCCTCCGCCCCGCACACGAAGCCCCGGCCCCAGCGGCCGGGGCTTCGTCGTTCCCGCGTCGCCCCGCCCCCCGGAAGTCCGTGTTCTCGCAGGTCACAAGGGGTAGGGCAAGCGGATTTCACATGGCGGCGGCAGTCATGTAATGTTCTTCCTGTCGCCGCGAGCGGGCCGAAAGGGCCGGGAGCGGCGAGACAAATGAAGAGACAAGCACTCGTAGCTTAACGGATAGAGCATCTGACTACGGATCAGAAGGTTGCAGGTTCGAATCCTGCCGAGTGCACACGGACCAGAGGCCCCGGAGAGATCCGGGGCCTCTGGCGTTCGGCGCACGTACAGCAGCGAAGTACAGCAACCGCGTCAGCCGGTACCGCCCATGACGTCGGACGGCTTGCCGATCGCCGCCCGCACCTCTTCCTCGCTCGCCTCCGCGTAGACCTCCATCGTCATGGCGACCTGCGGGTGCCGCAGGACGCGTTGCGCCACCTTCGGGTGAACCTTGAGAGCCACCAGGAGCGAGCTGCACGTGTGCCGGGTGTTCCGGAGCGGGATCTCCCGCAGTCCGGCGCGCGGGACGGGAGCTGAGGTGAGCGGTCGGCTTGGGAGGTCCTGGAAGGTCCGCCGTCCTGGGGCCTGTCCGGGCGGACCATGATGAGATGGTGCCGTGAGCCGCGCTGCAGAAGAGACCAATCGTCGTATGCTCCGAGCGCGTGACGTGATGGACCGCAGCTACGCGCAGCCGCTGGACGTCCCTGCCCTGGCCCGCGTCGCACACGTGTCGCAGGCCCACTTCACGCGTACCTTCCGGGCCACGTTCGGTGAGACACCGCACCGCTACCTGCAGCGTCGCCGCGTGGAACGGGCGATGTTCCTGCTACGGGAGACCGACCGCAGCGTGACGGACATCAGTTTCGAGGTCGGCTTCACCAGCCCGGGCACCTTCAGCCGGACGTTCCGGGACATCGTCGGCCGGTCGCCGCGGACGTACCGCAAGGAAGCGGTTGCCACGGGTGTGCCGACGTGCTTCACGATGGCGTGGACTCGGCCGCATGCCTGACCGGCCGGTAGAACGTCTTGTCCACTGAGCAGTTTTGGATAAGTTTTCGTCCCGGCTGATCACTAGTGTCAGTGTCATGTTCAACGCCATCACGCAGTCGCAGATATACGTCCTCGACCAGGACGAGGCCGTCGACTTCTACGTCGGCAAGCTCGGCCTGGAGATCACCGCAGACGTCGACATGGGTTTCATGCGCTGGTTGACCGTCGGCGTACCGGGCCACCCCGAGCGGCAGATTCTTCTGGAGAAGCCGGGTGCGCCGGCGATGTCGGAGGAGACGGCGGAGCAGGTGCGCGAGCTGGTGACCAAGGGAGCCATGGGCGGCTGGCTCATCCTCACCACGGACGACTGCCGCAAGACCTACGAGACGCTGCTCGAGAAAGGGGTGGAGTTCACCGAGGAGCCCACCGAGCGTCCGTACGGAATCGACTGCGGCCTGCGTGACCCCTTCGGCAACCGCATCCGCTTCACCCAGCCGAGGGCCTGAAGCACTCCGGCACTTCGACATCCGCGAACGGTCACGCCTCGGGCCCGGCGTACGGCACAGAAGTACGGCAACCGCGGTGGCTTGCAGCCAGACCACAGTGACACCCACGGCCGCCGGGAAGCCTGCATGGCCAGTGCGGAACCATCCCATGGAGCTACGGATCAGAAGGTTGCGGGTTCGAATCCTGCCGAGTGCACACGGACCAGAGGCCCCGGAAAGATCCGGGGCCTCTGGCGTTTCAGCGGTGTGCGGCGGCGGAGCTCCCCTCGGCCGCGTTCTCGTCCGGGAGGCGGGTGACGGCCAGGCAGGCCGCCGCGCCGCTGGCGACGGTCCGGCGCAGGGAGCACATCGGCGCCGCGATCACCGGGACGGTCGCCAGGAGCGGGAAGGTGGGGAACGGCGGCCAGGCGAGGTCGGCGAGGACCGCGACGATCAGCACGGCGGCCGGCAGGCGGCGGGCCCCGGCGGGACGCCTCGAGCCCCTTCCGCGCCGGTATCGCTGCATCCCCGGGGCCCCCGGTCGTTCCGTACCGTTCCGCGCCCCGGCCTTCGGCACGCCCTCCCGCGCAGCCACCGGACGGGTCCGTTCGCGGTCCGCCCGGCACGGTGTCGCTCAGGCCGCGGACGGCGGGATGTTCTGGTTGGCGCGGAAGAGGTTGCCGGGGTCGTAGGTGCGTTTGACGGCGCTGAGGCGCGCGTAGTTGTCGCGGTAGGTGGAGCGGACGCGGTCCGGTCCCTCGGCCTCGCCGAGGAAGTTGACGTAGGAGCCGCCCATGGAGTGCGGGTGGAGCTCCGACCAGTAGTCGACGCACCACTGGCGGATCAGGCCGGCGTTGGCCGGGTCGGGGTCGATGCCCGCGATGACGCCGGACCACGTCGCGTCCCGGTAGGCCCAGGCCGTCTCGCCCGGGGCGACGTCGTGGGCCGCTCCGTCCACGGGATACAGGTGCATGGTCGACAGGGCGGTCGGCAGCTCCTGCCCGAACCGCTCGTGCACCGCGACCGCCTCGTCGGGGACCGCGTCGAAGAAGTCCCCGCGCCAGTACCACTGGAGCCCTTCGGGGACCAGCGCGTCGAACATCGTCTGGAGGACCGGGTACGGCATCGGCGTGGCGAAGTGGAAGGCCGGCGGGGCCGGGTCGTCCACCACGGACAGCACCTCGTCCAGGCGTCCGCCCTCCAGGTCGCCGGTGTAGCACCAGACCACGGCGCACACCTTCCGCCCGTGGAGCGGCTCGGGGAAGGGCGGGGCGGGCGGGACGGACATGACGGCGAAGAAGCCGTTGAGGTCCTCGGGAGCCGCGGGCAGGAACTCCCGGTACCAGCGCAGCACGTCCGTGGTCCGCTCGACCGGCCACACGGTGACCGCCACGCCGACCGTGTGCACCGGGTGCAGCCGGAAGGTGAACGACGTGACCACGCCGAAGTTGCCGCCGCCGCCCCGCAGCGCCCACAGCAGGTCCGGGTGTTCCTTCTCGGTGGCGGTGACGACGCTGCCGTCGGCCAGGACCACGTCCGCCGCGACCAGGCTGTCGATCGTCAGACCGTACGTGCGGGTCAGGTGGCCGTGGCCGCCGCCCAGCGTGAGACCGCCCACGCCGGTGGTGGAGTTGATGCCGGACGGCACGCCGAGCCCGAAGGCGTGCGCCTCGTGGTCCAGGTCGCCGAGCAGGCTGCCCCCGCCCACCTGGGCCGTCCTGTTCACCGGGTCGACCCGGACCCAGCGCATCAGGGACAGGTCGAGGGTGAGACCGCCGTCGACCAGGCACAGGCCGGGGCCGCTGTGCCCGCCGCCGCGCACGGCCAGGTCGGCGCCCGTCTGCCGGGCGAAGGCGATCGTGGTGCGCACGTCCGCCGTGCCCGTGCAGCGGGCGACGGCGGCGGGACGGCGGTCGATCATCGCGTTGTAGACGGAGCGGGTCTCGTCGTACCCGGCGTCCTGCGGCGTCACGAGGGGACCTCGCAGGGCCTCGCGCAGATTGTCCAGTGCGGTTGCGTCCATGCCGCTCATGAGCGGACACCCCTTGGAGCAGTGCGGAACCGGAGGCGGGCCGCGGGCGGACGAACCGGCGCCCGAGCGGCGGCTCGACGGCCGGTGTTCGTCCGGGTCCTGGGAGAGCGGTCCCCGGGGTGGTCCGGGAACACTCTGCTCCTTTCAGTGTGACGCCGGTCACATGCGTGCGCGATGCGGCGCGGGGTCACCTCGGCGGGCCCGGGTCTCCGTGCCGGCGCAGGGCGTTGCGCAGGTGGTTGGTCAGTGCGGTGGCCGCCGCCGTGAGGAAGACGAAGCTGTAGAGGATCTGCAGGATCGCGACCAGACGCGCGCCCTGCCCGCGCGGGGTGATGTCCCCGTACCCGACGGTGGCGAGGGTGACCAGCGTGAAGTAGAGGGCGTCCAGGCGCGTGGCGATGCCGTCCAGCTCGCCGGGGTGCTGGGCGAGCCCCTGGTAGGCGGTGGCGAAGACCAGCACGGACAGGCACATCAGCGGCGGGATGACCAGCCCCGGTCGGGCGCCCGGGACGGCCAGCAGCACGCGGGCGACCTGGACCAGCAGCAGGACGGCGATCAGTGCGAGGGCCACCCCGAACAACACCCAGCTCAGCACCGGGCGGCGCGGGCCGAGCCGGTCCAGCGGCAGCAGGAAGTACGCGGTGACCATCGCGGTCACCCCGGCCGCCTGCGCCGCCCACGGCCGGACGCCGGACCGGCCCGCGGACGCGCGCTCTACGCCGGGGACTCGCGGCGGGGTGCGCACACGGCCCAGATGATGAAGCCGTCGATGATGATGAGGACGATCGACCACACCGGCTGGTAGGGCAGCCACACGAAGTGGGCGATCATGCTCAGCCCGGCCAGGGCGACGCCCACGGCCCGGGCCCACGCGGCCCCCCTGAGCAATGCCAGGCCGGCGGCGGCCACCAGGGCGCCGAGGATCAGATGCACCCAGCCCCAGCCGGTCAGGCTGAACTCGTAGGTGAAGTTCCGGGTGGCGACGAAGACGTCGTCCTGGGCGATGGCGGCGATGCCCTCGAAGATCGCCATGACGCCGCCGAACAGCATCAGGACCGCCGCGGCGACCGTCCAGCCGGCTGCCCAGGTGTTCCGTGCCTCCCCGCTCGTCCCGCGGTGGCTCGTACCGCTGACATTGCCGACCATGTTCTCGACCTTCCGGATGGTCCCCGAGCGGTTCGATCCCCTTCAGCGTGGCACCGCGGGCGGTGCCCGGCACCTCGGCGGATGAGCCCCGGTCAGCTCTCGCGGCGGCGCGTCTCGCGGAAGGTTTCCGCGAGCCCGGTGGCGCGCGTGAACCAGTCGTTCAGCACGGCCAGTTCCTCGGGGGAGTAGTCCGCGAAGAGCTCGGCGAGGCGCGCGTAGTACGGCTCGTACAGGCGGCGCGCCAGGGCCACCGCGTCGGGCTGCGCGGCCACGCGGACGCGGCGGCGGTCGGCGGGGTCGGGGCGGCGGGTGATGAAGCCGGCGCGCTCCAGGCGGTTGAGGATGCCGGTCATCGCGCCGGTGGTGACGTGGACGCGTTCCGCCAGCTCACCGGCGGTGAGCAGGTCCTCCCCCGCCCCGACGACGAAGCCGAAGCAGGTCACGTCGGTGACGTTCAGGCCCATGACCTGGGCCATCTCCTGCTGGCCGACCAGGTGCGTCGCGATCAGTCGGTCCATCGCCCGCATCGCCTCCTGCTGCGTGGCGGGCGGGCGCGGATTGGCGTGCATGACGGGGCTTCCCCATTTCCCTTAGGTCGTGAGAGATTTCTGTTGTAAATTCCTTAGGATGTGAGACATCGGTGGGAGACGTCTCGTCGTCCGTCAGGAACGCCGACGCCGCGAAAGGGCAGACATGAGCGCGCATCCATATGACCACGGGCACACCGTCGCCGGATGGACCGGCTGCGGGATCGCCGTCGCCGGGGCGGCCGTCCTGGGCGCGGGCGTCTGTGCCGTTTCCGGGCCGCTGCTCCTCGCCGGCGCAGCGGTCGAGGTGGTCGCCCTCCTCGTCACCTGGGCCCTGCATCTCGCCGGGTGGGGCAAACCGTCGGGGCCGCGGCCCCGGCAGGAGTGGAGCTGGCGGGTGCGTGACAGCGGCGCCCGCGCGGGGCACGCGGAGTGCGTGGGGTGCCGCCTGGCCGGGCGGAGGGGCGGACCGGTCGGTGAGCCTGCGCCGGTGACCGCGCCGACCGCGGCGCCGGCGGTCTCGCCCGCCCCGGCCGCCCCCGTCGAGGCGGACCCGGTGGGCGCCGGGAGCTGAGCCGGCGGCCGCGCTCCGCACCACGCGGTCCCGCCGTCCGCGGCCCGGTCGGTGCTCCTGCTGCTGTCGGTGCTCCCCTCTACGCTCGGCCGGGATGGCACAGGCATGGCGGTGCGCGGGGCTGAGCTGGACGGCGGACGGTCCCGTGCTGATCTGGGACGGGGGCCGGCGCTCGGCGCTGACCTGGGGGAAGAGGGTGGCCTTCGAGGTCGCGGAAGGGGGAGTGCGGACCTGCGTGGGAGCGCGAGGGAACATCTGTCCGATCGCCGCGCGGGTGTCCGCGCGGAGCACCGGGCCGCGCTGCGAGGAGTGCGCCCGGCTGGACCGCGCGCACTCGGTGGCCGCCGACACGCTCGCGGACGACCCCCGGCCGTACCGGGTGTACCTGGCGTGGTTCGGGCCCGGGATGACCAAGGTCGGGATCACCGCCGCGCGGCGCGGCCCGGCCCGGCTGCTGGAGCAGGGGGCGGTCTGCTTCAGCTGGCTGGGCACCGGGCCGCTGATGGCGGCGCGGCGCACCGAGGAGCTGCTGCGCGCCGCGCTGTGGGTCCCGGACCGCATCCCCTACGCCGCCAAGCGGGCGGCGCGGGCGGCCCTCCCGGCGACCAGGGAGGAACGGGCCGCCGAGACCGCCGAGCTGCATGCGCGGGCGCTCGCCCTCGGTGAGTGGCCGGAGTCCCTCGACCCCGCTCCCTTCCGTCCGGTCGACCATGTGGAGGCGTTCGCCCTGGCGGCCGCGCCGCCGCCGGCGGGTGAGGTCGGCGAGCTGGCCGCCGCGGGGGCGGTGAGCGGGGAGCTGGTGGCGGCCGCCGGGCCCGACCTGCACCTGGCGACCGACCGGGGCGTCCTCGTGCTGGACACCCGCCTGCTGCCCGGCTGGGAGCTGCTGCCGGCCACGGGACGGCGGGTCGACGTGCCGGTGAGGGCGCTGAAGGAACGGGCGTCCGCCCAGGACGGGCTGTTCTGAGCCGTCGGGGAAGGGGGGTTGGACCGCCCCCGCCCTCGCGGGCGATCGTGTCCGGCATGAGCGCACCCCCGGGCAGCACCTCGCCGACACCCCCTGACGCCCCTGACGCCCCCGATGTCCCCGCCGGGACCGCCGAGGCCGCCGAGGCCGCCGAGGTCCGGCGCTTCTGGCAGGAGCTCGGCCTGCCCGGCCTCGTCGACGTGCACACGCACTTCATGCCGGAGCGGGTGCTCCACAAGGTGTGGGCGTACTTCGACGGGCTCGGCCCGCTCACCGGCGGCATCGAGTGGCCGATCACGTACCGGAAGGAAGAAGGCGAACGGGCCGCGCTGCTGCGGGCGTTCGGTGTGCGCGCCTTCACGGCGATGCTCTACCCGCACAAGCCGGGCATGGCCCGCTGGCTGAACGACTGGGCCGTCGGCTTCGCCCGTCGCACCCCCGACTGCCTGCACACCTCGACGTTCTTCCCGGAGCCCGGCGCCGCCGCCTACGTGCGCGAGGCCGTCGAGAACGGGACGCGCGTCTTCAAGGCGCACGTCCAGGTCGGTGGGTACGACCCGGCCGACGAGGCGCTCGACCCCTGCTGGGGCCTGCTCGCCGAGGCGGGCGTCCCGGTGGTGGTCCACTGCGGCTCGGGCCCCGCTCCCGGCAAGCACACCGGCCCCGAGCCGGTCGCCCGCGTGCTGGCCCGCCACCCCCGGCTGCGGCTGGTCGTGGCGCACATGGGCATGCCCGAGTACGAGGACTTCCTGGGCCTGGCCGAGCGGTACCGGGAGGTCCGCCTCGACACCACCATGGCGTTCACCGGCTTCAGCGAACGGATGGCGCCGTTCCCCCGGCGGGCGCTGTCCCGGCTGGCGGACCTCGGCGACCGCGTCCTGCTCGGCACCGACTTCCCCAACATCCCCTATCCCTATGTTCATCAGCTCGACGCCCTGGCGGGTCTCGGGCTCGGGGAGGACTGGCTGCGGGCGGTGTGCCACGACAACGCGGCCCGGGTGTTCGGGCTCCCCGGAACACCCGAGCACCCCGCCTGAGAAGCCCTTGCGGATTTCTCAGGGAAAACACAGACAGACGAAAGGGTGCTCTCAGAGGACGTCCCCATCGTGTCCGGCATGACCACGATCTCGCCCCAGGGGCGCACCGAACTGCTCAGGCCGGACAGGAGCTCCGTCCGGGTGCTGGTGGTGGACGACGAGCAGTCGATCACCGAACTGCTCTCCATGGCCCTGCGCTACGAGGGCTGGCAGATCCGCAGCGCGGCCGACGGCCAGGGCGCCCTGCGCGCCGCCCGCGAGTTCCGGCCCGACGCCGTCGTCCTGGACATGATGCTGCCCGACATGGACGGGCTGTCCGTCCTCGGCCGGCTGCGCCGCGAACTGCCGGACGTGCCGGTGCTGTTCCTCACCGCGAAGGACGCCGTCGAGGACCGGATCGCCGGGCTGACCGCGGGCGGCGACGACTACGTGACCAAGCCGTTCAGCCTGGAGGAGGTCGTCGCACGGCTGCGCGGGCTGATCCGCCGCTCGTGTGCGAGCGACCGCCGCTCCGACGCCCTGCTGGTGGTCGGCGACCTCACCCTGGACGAGGACAGCCACGAGGTGACCCGCGGCGGCCAGAGCATCCACCTGACCGCCACCGAGTTCGAGCTGCTGCGCTTCCTCATGCGCAACCCGCGCCGGGTGCTCAGCAAGGCGCAGATCCTCGACCGGGTCTGGTCCTACGACTTCGGCGGCCAGGCCAACGTCGTCGAGCTGTACATCTCCTACCTGCGCCGGAAGATCGACGCGGGCCGGGAACCGATGATCCACACCCGGCGCGGCGCCGGTTACCTGCTGAAGCCCGCGGTGTCGTGAACGGACCGGGGCGGCCGCGTCCGCGCACGCTGCGGACACGGCTCGTCGTCGCGTCCGTCACGCTGATCGCGGTGGTGTGCGCGGTGATCGGCACGGTGACCGCGCTGGCTCTCCGCTCCCACCTGTACGAGCAGCTCGACGGGCAGCTGCGCGAGGTGGCGATGAGGGCCACGGGCGGCCCGCTCGGCGCCGGACTGCGCCCCGGGCCCCCGGAGGACCCCCTCGACTTCGTGACGAGGGGCCCGCAGACGTTCGGCACCGTCGGCGCCACCGTCGCGGACGGCACGGTGACCGACGGCGTGGTGAGCGAATCCCGCGAGGTGAACGGGGTCCGGACGCCCGAGGCCGGGCGGCTCACCGGAGCCCAGCTCACCGCCCTGGCGGACGTGCCGCGCGACCGGCAGGAGCACACCGCGGACCTGCCCGGCCTCGGCAGCTACCGCGTCACCTACCAGGAGGGGCCCAACGGCGCCTTCTACGTCGCCGTCCCCACCACCGACGTCGACACCACCGTCACCACGCTGATCCTGGTGGAGATCAGCGTCACCGCCGCCGGACTGGTCGCCGCGTCCCTGGCGGGCGCCGTCATCGTCGTCGTCGCCACCCGCCCGCTGCGCCGGGTCGCCGCCACCGCCACCCGCGTCGCGGAACTGCCCCTGCACCGCGGCGAGGTGACACTGGAGGAGCGCGTCCCGGAGTCCGAGTGCGATCCGCACACCGAGGTCGGCCGGGTCGGCGCCGCGCTGAACCGGATGCTCGACCACGTCCACGGCGCCCTGCACGCCCGCCAGCTCAGCGAGACCCGGGTACGGCAGTTCGTCGCGGACGCGGGCCACGAACTGCGCACCCCGCTCGCCTCCATCCGCGGGTACGCCGAACTCACCCGGCGCGGCCCGGAGGAGACCGGACCGGACACCCGGCACGCGCTCCGCCGCATCGAGTCCGAGGCGGACCGGATGACCCTGCTGGTCGAGGATCTGCTGCTGCTCGCCCGCCTGGACGCCGGACGGCCCCTGCGGTTCGCGGAGACCGATCTGGTGCCGCTGGTCGTGGACACCGTCAGCGACGCCCGCGCCGCCGGACCGGACCACCACTGGCGCCTGGACCTGCCCGACGCGCCCGCGCCGGTGACCGCCGACGCCGCGCGGCTCCAGCAGATCCTCGTCAACCTGCTCGCCAACGCCCGCACCCACACCCCGCCGGGCACCACCGTCACCGCCCGGGTGCGCCGGGAGGGGCGTCGGCTGCGGGTGGACGTCGCCGACGACGGGCCCGGCCTCCCGCCCGACCTGCTTCCGCACGTCTTCGAACGGTTCGCGCGCGGTGACTCGGCCCGCACCCGGGCCACCGGCTCGACGGGTCTGGGGCTGGCCATCGTGCGGGCCGTGGCGGCCGCGCACGGCGGCTCCGTCACCGTCGACAGCGCGCCCGGCCGGACGGTGTTCAGCCTCCACCTGCCCTCGTCCGCGCCCTGGAGGACGGCCGGACCAAGTGGCTGGTGTGGGCGGGCGTCACGATCGGCTTCGCGTTCCTCACCAAGACGCTCCAGGCGTTCCTCGTCCTGCCGGCCCTGGCCGCGGTCTACGCCGTCTGCGCCCCGGTGCGCCCGCGCAAGCGGTTCGTCCAGCTCGCCCTGACGACCGTCGCGCTCATGATGTCCGGCGGCTGGTGGGTCGCGGTGGTCGAGCTGTGGCCGGCGTCCTCGCGCCCGTACACCGGCGGCTCCCAGAACAACAGCTTCCTGGAGCTGACCTTCGGCTACAACGGCCTCGGCCGGATCAACGGCGACGAGACGGGCAGCGTCGGCGGCGGGGGCGGCCCGGGCGGCGGCCGGTGGGGCGAGACCGGCTGGGACCGGATGTTCGACGCCGACACCGGCGGCCAGATCTCCTGGCTGCTGCCCGCCGCGCTGATCCTGCTCGTCGCGGGCCTGGTGATGACCCGGAAGGCCGGCCGGGCCGACGTCACCCGTGCCGCCTTCCTGGTGTGGGGCGGTTCGCTGCTGACGACCGCGGTGGTCTTCAGCTTCATGGCCGGCATCTTCCACCAGTACTACACGGTGGCGCTGGCCCCCTACCTGGCGGCCGTGACCGGCATGGGTGCGGCGGCCCTGTGGCACAGGCGCCGGGAGACGTGGGCCGCCCTCACCCTGGCGGCGGCCGTCACGGTGACGGCGGCCTGGGCGTACGTCCTGCTGCACCGCACGCCCGACTACCTGCCGTGGCTGCGGTGGCTCGTCCTGGTGGGCGGGCTCCTCGCCGCGCTCGGGCTGGTCCTCGCGGGCCGGGCGGGACGCCGGGTGGTGCTCGTGGCGGCCGCACTGGGCCTCGCCGCCTCCCTGGCCGGCCCGACGGCGTACACGCTGAGCACCGTGCGGGAGGGCCACTCCGGTTCCATCGTCACCGCGGGTCCGGCGTCGCCGGGCACGGGCGGCGACGGTCGTGCCCCGGGCGGCGGCTCGCGGAACGGCGCCCCGCCCGGCGCGAACGGCACGGGCGGGAACGGCTTCCCCGGCGGCGGCCCGTCGGGCCAGGACGGTGCCGCAGGCGGCCCCGGCCAGGACGGCTCAGGCGCCCCGGACGCCGGCGGCCTGCCCGGCGGAGCCGACGGCAACGCCGAAGCCACCGCCCCCGGACGCGGTTCCCGCGGCGCAGGAGGCGGCATGGGCGGCCTCCTCGGCGGCACCGACGTCGACGCCGAGGCACGCGAGCTGCTGGAGACCGGGGCCGACGACTACACCTGGGCCGCCGCGGCGGTGGGCGCGCAGAACGCGGCGAGCCACCAGCTCGCCACCGGCGAACCGGTCATGGCGATCGGCGGCTTCAACGGGACCGACCCGTCCCCGACCCTCGCGCAGTTCCAGCAGTACGTGGAGGACGGCCGCATCCACTACTTCGTCTCCGGGGGAGGCGGGGGAGGCGGCATGGGTGGCGGCACCGGTGCCTCCGCGCGGATCACCGCCTGGGTGCGGGCCACCTTCAAGGAGGTGACCGCCGGTTCGGCCACCCTCTACGACCTCACCCGCCCGGTGACCGGAAGCTGACCGCCGCACCACGGACCGGTGTTGTACACCGTAGGAGAGTGTTCTACGGTGTACAGCCATGACGACCTCCTCACCGGAGCACCCGGCCGCGGCCCCCGACCCGTCCCCGGACACCGCACCGGCGGACGCGGCTCCCCGGGGGCACGACCGGCGTTGGCTGATTCTCGGAGTCATCTGTCTCGCCCAGCTCACCGTGCTGCTGGACAACACGGTGCTGAACGTGGCGATCCCCTCCCTCACCCGGGAGATGGACGCCTCGACCGCCGACATCCAGTGGATGATCAACGCCTACTCCCTGGTCCAGTCGGGCCTGCTGCTCAGCGCGGGGAACGCCGCCGACCGCTACGGCCGCAAGAAGATGCTGATCGTGGGCCTGGCCCTGTTCGGCGTGGGGTCGCTGGCGGCGGGCCTGGCCCAGTCGTCCCCGCAGCTGATCGCGGCGCGGGCCGGCATGGGCGTCGGAGGGGCGCTGCTGCTGACCACCACCCTCGCCGTGGTCATGCAGATCTTCACGCCCCAGGAGCAGCCCAAGGCGATCGGCATCTGGAGCGCCGTCAACTCCCTGGGCTTCGCCGCCGGCCCGCTGGTCGGCGGGTTCATGCTGAACCACTTCTGGTGGGGTTCGATCTTCCTGATCAACCTGCCGGTCGCGGCCCTGGCGCTGGCCGCCGTCGCGGCGTACGTCCCGGAGTCCCGGAACCGGCAGGGCGACCGGCCCGACCTGGCCGGCGCGGTGCTCTCCACCATCGGCATGACGGCCCTGGTCTACGCGATCATCTCCGGCCCCGAGCACGGCTGGACGTCCGGCAGGGTGCTCGTCGGCGCGGGTACGGCGGCCGTGGTGCTCGGTGTCTTCGCGTACTGGGAGAGCCGGGTGCCGTACCCGATGCTCGACCTGCACTTCTTCCGCAACCGGCGCTTCACCGGCGCGGTCGGCGGACTGGTGCTGATCACCTTCGGCATGGGCGGCGCGCTCTTCCTGCTCACCCAGTACCTGCAGTTCGTCCTCGGGTACGGGCCGCTGGAGGCGGGTCTGCGCACCGCGCCGATGGCGCTGACCGTGGTCGCCCTCAACTTCACCGGCGTGGGCACCAGGTGGGCGGCGAAGATGGGGACCCCGCTGTCCATCGCGGTCGGCATGGGCCTGATGGCGGCCGGACTGGTGTCGATCGCCACGCTCACCGAGCACGGCTACAGCGGCACCCTGCTCGGCCTGGTGCTGATCGGCGCGGGCACCGCGATCGGCAGTCCGGTGATGGCGTACGCCGTGATGAGCTCCGTGCCCCGCGAGAAGGCGGGCGTCGGCGCCGGCATCAACGGCACGCTGGCCGAGTTCGGCAACGGGCTCGGGGTGGCCGTCCTCGGCGCCGTGCTCAACGCGCGCTTCGCGGCGCTGGTGCCGGTCGCGGCGGCCTCGCTGCCGGCCGCGCTGGCCGCGGCCGGCTCGGACCGCGAACGCGCCGAGATCACCGGGGCGTTCTCCTCCGGGCTGGAGACGAGCCTGCTGGTCGGCTCGGTGGCGGTACTGCTCGGCGGACTCCTCGCGGCGGCGCTGCTGCGCCGGGCCGATCACGCCGACGCGCGGTCCGCGCGGGAGGGGGAAGCGGACACCTAGGGGAAGGGGGGAGCCCCCGTCGAGGGCGTTCCGGCGCCTTGCGCTCGCACGATCGCCCGCACCGGACGCCACTCCTTCTCCCGCGTTCCTGTGTCGGACACCCCCTAGCATGAACCGGCGTCGGCGAGTCGAGGAAGGTGCGCCATGGTGAGGGCAGACCAGCGGTCCGGGAAGACGCCGCGGCCGAGCGTCTGGCTGGAGGACCGGGATCAGGACCGGGGCGGCAGGCGCGGTGGCGGCCAGCCCTCCGGACTGGACCGGGACCGGATCACCGAGGCGACCGTGCGGCTGCTGGACGCCGAGGGCCTGGCGAAGTTCTCCATGCGCCGCCTCGCCGCCGAGCTGGACGTCACCGCGATGTCCGTCTACTGGTACGTCGACACCAAGGACGACCTGCTGGAACTGGCCCTGGACCGGGCCTTCGGCGAACTGACCCTGCCCGAGCCGGACGCCGACGAGGACTGGCGCGACCAACTGCGCGCGCTGGCCCGCGAGTACCGGGCGCTGCTGGTGCGGCACTCCTGGCTGTCCGCGCTGGCCGGCCGTTTCCTCAACATCGGCCCCAACGCCCTGCGGTTCTCCGGTGCGGTCCAGCGGGTCCTCGGCCGCGTCGGGCTGCCCGAGCACGGGGTGACCGGGGCGATCTCCGCCGTGTTCCAGTTCGTGTACGGCTACGGCACGGTGGAGGGCCACTTCCGCGACCGGGTCGCCTCCACGGGCCTGACCCCGGACGAGTGCCACCACCGGGCCATGACCGAGGTGACGCGGGACCCGGACGCCTCCGACGTGATCGGGCAGTCGGCCAGGATCATGGAGGCCCGGGACGGCGACACGGTCCAGGAGATGCTCGAACGGGACTTCTCCTTCGCCCTGGACCTGCTGATCGCCGGCATCGAGGCGATGGTCGCCCGCAGCCACGACTAGCTGTTCCGTCTGCGGCGTCCGCACCCCGCACTCCGGCGGGGCGTCCGCACGCCGCACTCCGGCGGGGCGTCCGCACGCCGCACTCCGGCGGGGCGTCCGCACGCCGCACTCCGGCGGGGCGTCCGCACGCCGCACTCCGGCGGGGC
>NZ_JBIWGC010000002.1:0-82785 GCF_044763335.1 Streptomyces sp. NPDC096105 | reverse complement strand
GTCCGCACGCCGCATTCCGGCGAGGTGTCCGTGCCCCGCACTCGCGCGAGGCGTCCACGCCTCCGCACTCCCGCGAGGGGGCGCGCTGCTCGCTCTCCGCCGGCCGCGCCGGGACACCACCGGTCGCCACCGGACCCCAGCGCTCCGGAGCGACCCGGATCAGCGACGCGCCCTGCTCCACCATGACCGCCCGGTACTCGTCCCGGTCGGGGTGCTCACCGGCGGTGCAGCGGTGGTACCCCGCCGGCGGCTCCACCGGCTCGGGCAGGCCCAGCACCTCGACGGCGCCGACGACCCGCACCCGGGGCCCCTGCCGAGGCGCCGGCCCAGGCGGACGCGGCACCTAGGCCGCCATCGCCTCCGGGAGGTTGTCGTACACGGGCACGTCGCGGCGCAGCCCGGTCACTTCCAGCACGCGGCAGGCCATGCTCTCCGGCAGGGCCACCAGGAGCACCCGGGTGTCGGGGAGCAGGAGTCTTCGGGCGTCGTTGATCAGGCGGACGCCCTGGGAGTCCATGAAGCGGGTCGCCGACAGGTCGAGGACCATCACCTGCGCCGGGCCCGCGGAGCCGGAGCGGGCCTGGTACATGATCAGCGGCAGCAGGCCGTCGGCGTTGCGGACGTCGATCTCCGACGGCAGCGGGAGCATGACGCGCTCGGCGGGAGGGGGCGGGAGGGTCACGGCACTCACCTGACAGTAGTTGGTCCGAAATCGGAAAAAGGCCGCTTCCTGACCTCCACTCATTGCACCACGGGGAGGGGCCGGACCGGAAGCGGCCGAGGTCCGCAGGCCGTGCTCACCCCTCGGGGAGCGATTCCCCCCGCACGGCCTGGACGTCCAGTTCCACCCGGAGCGTCGTGCCGATGGCGGCGATGCCGGCCTGGACGACCTGGTTGTAGTGCATCGCGAAAGCCTCGCGGTGCAGTTCGGTCGTGGCCCGGAAGGCCGCGCGGGTGCCGCCCCACGGGTCCGCGCCCGTGCCGAGGTACGCCAGGTCCAGGTCGACCGGGCGGACCACGCCGCGCATGGCCAGTTCGCCGTGCACGGTCCAGCGGTCGGCGCCCGCCTGGGTGAGCCCCGTGGACCGGTAGACGATCTCCGGGTACCGCTCGGCGTCAAGGAAGTCCGGGGACCGCAGATGGGTGTCCCGCATCCCGTTGCCGGTGTCGATGGACGCGGCCCGGATGACCGCCTCCACCCGCGACTTGGTGACGTCGTCCGGGGCGATCTCCACCGAGGCGGTGAAATCGGTGAACCGTCCCCGCACGCTGGAGATGCCCAGGTGCTGGGCGACGGCGGCCACACTGGAGTGCGCCGGGTCGACGGTCCACGGTCCGGGCGGCGGCAGCTCCGTGCCCCCGGTCCGGGCCAGCGTGACCGTCCCGATCTCCGCGCGCCCGCTCGCGGTGACGAGGGCGCTGGCGGCGGCGGGCGCGTACCCGACCGCGGTCACGACGACGGTGTACGCCCCCGGAGCCAGCTCCGTGGCGTCCCGGACGGCGCCCTCGGCGTCCGCCTCGGCGCGCAGCACCTGGGCGCCGGTCCCGTCGGTCAGCGTGACGACCGCGTGCGACACGGCCCATCCGTCCCGGGTGCGGATCCTCGCGGTCAGTGGCATCCCGTCTTCTCCCTGAAAAGGCTCATAAAAGGGTCGTGATACGACCGGCCCGCGGCGGGGGCGCGTCTCCGCTACAGGACGCGCGGGCCCGCCACGGGCCGGGGCTCGGGTCACTCGCCCGGATGGGCGAGCTCGACGTCGTGGTCGTCCACACCGGGACCTGTGACCGTCAGGGCGCTCGCCACCGGCGGGTAGCCCGTGGCGATGACGGTGTACTCCCCGCCGTCCAGATCGGCGAAGGCGTACGCGCCGTCCTCACCGGTCGTCGCCGTGCCGACCACGTTGCCCGCCGCGTCGACCAGGGTGACCCGGGCGTCGGCCAGCGGACCGTGCGGGGCGCGGACCACGCCCCGCACGTGGGCGCCGGTCTCCAGGTCGGCCTCGACCCGGGTGACGCCCGTGGCGCCGATCTCGACCGGCAGGGCGCGCGGCCGGTACCCGGCGGCGTTCACCGCCACGGTCACCGCGCCCGGCACCAGCTCGGTGAACGAGAACTCGCCCTGCTCACCGGTGGTCCCGGTGGCCAGCAGGTCCCCGCGCACATCGGTGACGATCACCATCGCGTCCCTGACCGGCTGCCCGGTGTCCGCCGCGCGGACCACACCGGTCATGCCGCTGGTGCCGCTGAGCAGGACGTCGTAGGAGACCGGCTCGCCGTTCACCACGACCGTGGACGCCTGCGGCTGGTGCCCGTCGGCGGCCGCGATCAGGACGTACGACCCCGCCGAGGGGGCGTCCACCGCGTAGGAGCCGTCGTCCTGGGCCACGCAGCGGCCCAGCTGGCGTCCGCCCAGGGAGATCAGTGTGACGGCGGCCCGCGGCACCGGGACGCTGTCCGCGCCCCGCACGAAGCCGCGCACCGGGATGCCGGCGGAGGCGGACTCCTCGGACCGGGCGGCGGTGGCGACGGCGGACACCGGCTCGGTGAAGGTGTCTCCCGCGGCGGCCCGGGTCTCCGGGGCGGCGGAGCCCGCGGGGGCGGCGGCGGCCTCGGCGGCCGCCGGGGCGACCGGGTCGCCGGCGCCGGTCTGCTCCTGCGCGGCCTGGGCCAGCGCGCCGGTGGTCCGCAGCGGGACCTCCTTGATGAACACGGTCACCAGGAAGCCGAGCAGCGCGATCGGCGCGACGTACAGGAAGATGTCGGCGATGCCGTGGCCGTAGGCGCTCTCCAGCCAGGTGCGGATGGACGGAGGCAGCAGGTCCATGTCGGGGATGGTGCCGCCGCCGGAGGCCTTGGCGGCCGCCGCCTGCTCCTGCGGGCTGAGCGAGCCGATGGTGTCCGCCGCGTAGTGGCTGATCCGGCTGGACATCACCGAGCCGAGCACGGAGACGCCCACCGCACCGCCGAGGGAGCGGAAGAAGGTGACCACGGAGGAGGCCGCGCCCAGGTCGTTCGGGGCCACCTGGTTCTGCGTGCAGAGCACCAGGTTCTGCATCATCATGCCGACACCGAGACCCATCAGCGCCATGAAGACGCCGATGTGCCAGTACGGGGTGTCGTGGCGCATCGTGCTCAGCAGGCCGAGGCCCGCCGTGAGCAGCACGCCGCCCGCCAGCAGCCAGCTCTTCCAGCGGCCGGTCCTGGTGATGACGATGCCGGAGACGGTCGACGATATGAACAGGCCGCCGATCATCGGGATGGTCATGACGCCCGACATGGTCGGGGACTGGCCCCGGGCGAGCTGGAAGTACTGGCTGAAGTAGACGGTGCCCGCGAACATCGCGATACCGACGAACAGCGAGGCCAGCGAGGCCAGCGTGATGGTGCGATTGCGGAACAGGCGCAGCGGGATGATCGGCTCGCTCGCCCTGGACTCGACCAGCAGGAAGACCAGCGTCAGCAGGAGCGAACCGCCCACCATCACACCGGTCTGCCAGGACATCCAGGCGTACTTGTCGTCCGCGAAGGTGACCCAGACGAGCAGCAGACAGACGGCCGCGGTGACGAAGGAGGCGCCGGCCCAGTCGATCTTGGCCTTCCGCTTCACCAGGGGGAGGTCCAGCGTCTTCTGCAGCACGATCAGCGCGATGACCGCGAACGGGACGCCGACGTAGAGGCACCAGCGCCAGCCGAGCCAGCTGGTGTCGGTGATGACGCCGCCCAGCAGCGGGCCGCCGACGGTCGCGACCGCGAAGGTCGCGCCCAGGTAGCCGGAGTACCGTCCGCGCTCACGCGGGGAGATCATCGCGGCCATGATGATCTGGGCCAGCGCGGCGAGACCGCCGCCGCCGAGGCCCTGGATGGCGCGCGCGGTGATGAGCATGCCCGGGTTCTGCGCCGTGCCGGCCACGATCGAGCCGATCACGAAGATCACCAGGGCCGTCTGGACCAGGACCTTCTTGCTGATGAGGTCGGCGAGCTTGCCCCACAGGGGGGTGGAGGCGGTCATCGTCAGCAGCGAGGCGGTGACGACCCAGGTGTAGGCGCTCTGGCCGCCGCCGAGGTCGGAGACGATCTCGGGCAGGGCGTTGGTGACGATGGTCGACGACAGGATGGCGCAGAACATGCCGAGCAGCAGCCCGGACAGCGCCTCCATGATCTGCCGGTGGGTCATCGGAGCGTCCTGGGAGGATCCTCCCCCGTGCTTGGCATGAGCCCGCACACCGTTCGGTGTGGTCGTTGCCATGGACTTCCTTCTCTTAGGTGCTTGCGGGTGTACGGGTGGTCTGTTCGAGCGCGGAGGGTGCCTGCCGGGGCACGGTGCGGGGGTCGCCGAAGCTGTCCCTCAGGCGCGCCATCAGCTGCGTGAGGCGGCCGACCTCCTCGTCCGACCAGTCGCCCAGCCGCTCGGCGAGGAGCTGCGTCGTGCGCCGGAACAGGTCGTCGAGCCGGGTCTGGCCGGCCGGGGTGAGCCGCAGGATGCGGGACCGTTTGTCGGCGGGGTCGGGGGAGCGTTCGATCCAGCCGCGCTCGGCCAGATGGGCGACGTGGCGGCTGGTGACGGACATGTCCACGGACAGCAGCTCGGCGAGTCTGCTCATGCGCATGTCGCCGTGGCGGCCCAGCACGGTCAGCACGGCCGCGGAGCCGCTCGGGCAGTCCGACGGCATCAGCCGGTTCATCTCCCGTTTGACGGCGCCGAAGGCGCTGAACTGCCGGACCAGCTCCTCGTACTGTGCCGACTCGGCCATGGCACCTCCGTTTCGTTGCTTGAAGCAACCTTAGGTATCGATGGTTGCTGAAGACAAATAAAAACGGGCCGTCCGTCTCCAAAACTTGGCAAAGGCAAGTAATCGCGACAGTAAACGCGCAGGTGGGGAGGGATGCACCCGTGGGACACCGGTCTCCCGCGTCCGGTCCGGTCGCCCTTCCCCGCCCCGCTTGGGGCCCCGGACGGTGATTCGCTAGTGTCTCGGAACATGGCTAACACCCAGGGCCCGCAGGGCAATCACGACCCCGCCGGCAGCACCCAGATGTTCCGCGCGTTCGTCGACGAGGCCCCCGAGGGCCGGCAGGCGGCGTCCACGGGCGGCGGACCACGGATCGGTCTGATCGTCGGCATCGTCGTCGCCGTGGCGATCGTCGCGGCGGTGGCCTGGCTCGCGCTGAAGTGAGCGGGAAGGCCGCCGAGGAGTCCTCGGCGGCCTTCGTGGTCCGTGCGCACCCGGTGCGCGGCGACGTCCCCGCCCCTCGCGGAGGGCGACCCCGCACGGCGGTGCGGGCCGCCCCGTCCTCGAAGCTGGGCCGTGCACGGCCCGCCGTGGACCTCGCCCCGTGGGGGCGGGACGCAGGGGGCCGCGCCGCACTGGAGCGCAAGACCTGTCGGACGAGTGCCCGCGGGCCGTGCGGGGCGCCACCGCGTCCGAACGGCGTGGGGCACAGACCCGCGCTCGGGCGTCGGCCACAGGGCCGGAGGAGCGAGGCTTTGCCCCCGGCGAGCGGCCGTGGGCCGCACAGCGCCGGACGCGCCAGGGTCCCGCCCGAGCGGGCCGTGGCACGCGCGGTTCCCGGGGGGCCGAAGACCGCGCGGCCCGGAAAGCGCGAAGCGCCCCCGGCCCGCAGCGCGGCGATGCCCGTGACCGGGAGCGCGGAGGCGCCCCGGACCGGTGAGCCGGGGCGCCTCCGCGCCCGGAGTCGTCGTGGACGGTCAGTCCGAGATGAGCCCGTCCCGCAGCTGGGCCAGTGTGCGGGTGAGCAGGCGGGAGACGTGCATCTGGGAGATGCCGACCTCCTCGCCGATCTGCGACTGCGTCATGTTCGAGAAGAAGCGCAGCATGATGATCCGCCGCTCGCGCGGCGGCAGCTTCGCCAGCAGCGGCTTCAGCGACTCCCGGTACTCCACGCCCTCCAGCGCCGTGTCCTCGTAGCCGAGGCGGTCCGCCAGGGAGCCCTCGCCGCCGTCGTCCTCCGGGGCGGGGGAGTCCAGCGAGGACGCCGTGTAGGCGTTCCCCACCGCGAGGCCGTCGACGACGTCCTCCTCCGACACGCCGAGCACGGCGGCGAGTTCGCTCACCGTCGGGGAACGGTCCAGCTTCTGGGAGAGCTCGTCGCCGGCCTTGGTCAGCGCCAGCCGCAGCTCCTGGAGCCGGCGCGGCACCCGCACCGACCAGGACGTGTCGCGGAAGAACCGCTTGATCTCCCCGACCACCGTCGGCATCGCGAACGTCGGGAACTCCACGCCCCGTTCGCAGTCGAAGCGGTCGATCGCCTTGATCAGACCGATGGTGCCGACCTGGACGATGTCCTCCATCGGCTCGTTGCGCGAGCGGAACCGCGCCGCCGCGTACCGCACGAGCGGGAGGTTGAGCTCGATCAGCGTGTCCCGGACGTAGGCGCGCTCGGGGCTGTCCTGGTCGAGCACGGCGAGCCGCAGGAACAGGGAGCGGGACAGGGTGCGGGTGTCGAGGGCCGCCGTCTCCGGGAGGTCCGGAGCGGGTGTGGTGGCGAGGGCCGGGCCCTCGTCGATGGGGCCGAGTGCGTCGAGAGCATGGGGAGCTGACTCGCTCTCCGCGAGCGTGAGCACCTTCGAGCTGCCCTGTTCTGCGGACATGCCACCCCCTTTGGGTCGCGGGACGGTCGCGGCGAACGCTCCCGATCCGGGGAACGCAGCCTTCACCTGAATACCGGCGCCGAGGCTCCGGCAAACGCGCTTCCGGCAGAATGTCACATGTCGGCAACGCGCTGTAGTGACATGTCGACATCTGAGATGCGAATCAGCCCTGGAAACAGGGGGTCTGACGGATTGTCGGACGGAAAGAACGCGGATGTGCGCCGTCGGGCGATTTCGCTCTTTACGGTTACGCGTCGATCCTGTTTGCGGACCTCAGCCGCTGGAAGCTCCGGGCCAGCAGCCGGGACACGTGCATCTGCGAGACGCCCAGCTCGGCGCTGATCTGTGACTGCGTCAGATTGCTGTAGTAACGCAGCAGCAGGATGCGCTGCTCGCGCTCCGGCAGCTGCACGAGGAGGTGCCGGACGAGGTCGCGGTGCTCCACCCCGTCCAGGGCCGGGTCCTCGTAGCCGAGCCGGTCCAGCAGGCCGGGCATCCCGTCGCCCTCCTGCGCGGCCTCCAGCGAGGTGGCGTGGTACGACCGGCCGGCCTCGATGCAGGACAGCACCTCCTCCTCGGAGATGCGCAGCCGCTCGGCGATCTCGGCGGTGGTCGGGGTGCGCCCGAACGCGGTGGTGAGGTCCTCCGTCGCGCTGTTCACCTGCACCCACAGCTCGTGCAGCCGGCGCGGGACGTGGACGGTGCGGACGTTGTCGCGGAAGTACCGCTTGATCTCCCCGACCACGGTCGGCATCGCGAACGTCGGGAACTGCACCCCCCGCTCCGGGTCGAAGCGGTCGATGGCGTTGATCAGCCCGATGGTGCCGACCTGGACGACGTCCTCCATCGGCTCGTTCCGGGAGCGGAAACGGGCGGCCGCGTACCGCACGAGCGGAAGGTTCGCCTCGATGAGCGCCGCCCGCACGCGGGCGTGCTCCGGCGTGCCCGGCTCCAGGTTCTTGAGCTGACCGAACAGCACCTGGGTGAGGGCCCGGGTGTCCGCGCCACGGCGTCTGGCTGGGGTCTGGACCGCGTCGGGGGACGCCTCGTCCTGGGGCGGCGCGGAACTGGCCGACACGGTCAACGCCACCTCTTCATCGCTCACATCGTCCGTCAACTCATTCGGCAAAAGCGGTCATAGCATCACAAGACTGACTCACTGTGCGCAAGCACCGCATATTCCGTGTTGAAGGCGGGAAACGTCCGTGGAACGCTCCGAGGCCCCCTGCCGGCGCGGCAGGGGGCCTCGGAGCGCGGAGCGCGGACGGGCCGTCAGAACTCGTAGTCGGCGATCACCCACGTGGCGAACTCGCGCCACAGGCCGACCCCCGCCTGATGGTCCGGGTGCTCCACGTACCGGCGCAGCGCCTCGGCGTCGTCGAATGCCGAGTTGATGGCGAAGTCGTAGGCGATGGGGCGGTCGCTGATGTTCCAGGCGCACTCCCAGAAGCGGATCTCCGGGATCTTCCCCTCCAGCGCGCGGAAGGCCTCCACGCCTTCGACGACCGCGGGGTCGTCGCGGCGGACGCCCTCGCCGAGCTTGAAGAGCACCAGGTGCCGGATCATCACTTGCCTCCCGCGGCCAGCCAGGTCATGAAGTCGCCGACCGCCTTCGCGGCGTCCGAGATGCCCTGGAACCCGATGAGGACGTAGTCGGCGGCGGTCTCGGGATCCGTGATGATCACGTACAGCACGAAGACCACCAGCAGGTAGACGGCGGCCTTCTTCGCGTTCACCGCCATCGCGGCCCTCCCCTGTCACTGCTGTCACGCGCGCATCGAGCGGGCCCATGATCGCACGAAGGGCCCCGTCTGACGACGGGGCCCTTCAGAAGCGGTAGCGGAGGGATTTGAACCCTCGGTGACTTGCGCCACACTCGCTTTCGAGGCGAGCTCCTTCGGCCGCTCGGACACGCTACCGAGGGAGACCTTACAGCACGGTGGCGCGTGGGCCGAAATCGGTGTTCAGCGTCCGCGGAAGAACTCCGTGAGCAGCCGCGAGCACTCCTCCGGGAGCACGCCCTCGATCACCTCGGGACGGTGGTTGAGACGCCGGTCGCGGACCAGGTCCCACTGCGACCCCACCGCCCCCGCCTTCTCGTCCCGGGCGCCGTAGACCACCCGGTCCACCCGGGACTGCTGGGCCGCGCCCGCGCACATCGTGCAGGGCTCCAGCGTGACCACCAGGGTGCAGCCGGCCAGCCGCCACTCCCCGGCCCGCTCGGCGGCCCGGCGCAGCGCGAGGACCTCCGCGTGCGCGGTGGGGTCGCCGCCCGCCTCGCGCTCGTTGTGGGCGCGGGACAGCACGGTGACCCCGTCCGCGGCCAGCACGACGGCCCCGACGGGGACGTCCCCGCCGGGGACGGCCCGGCGGGCCTCGTCCAGGGCGAGGCGCATCGGCTCCCGCCAGCGGTCGCGCACCGGGTCCGGGAGGCCGGGCGCGGGGGTGGTGGCCGGCACGGTCAGCGGACGGTCTCCAGCACCTCCGAGGCGCCCAGGGCCTCGGCGATCTCCGAGACGGCGTCCTCGGTCATCGAGCGCAGCTCCTTCTCGGTCACGCCCAGGTCCTCCAGGACCTGCGCGTCCCCGACCGGGCCGTGCGGAACGGACTCGCCGGAAGCGGCGGACGGGCCGCCGTCGGCGTCCTCGTCGTCCGGCTCACCGTCCTCCGTGCCGTCGAGGTCGAGGGTGTCCAGGTCGGGGCCGCCGTCCCCGGGCTCCCGGCCGAGCAGTTCGTCGGTGAGCAGGATCTCCCCGTAGCTGCTGCGGGAGGCCGCCGCGGCGTCGGACACGTAGATCCTGGGGTCCTCCTCACCGTCCACGCGGACGACGCCGAACCAGCCGTCCTCCTGCTCGATCAGCACGAGCACCGTGTCCTCGTCAGGAGAGGCTTCCCGGGCCAGGTCGGCGAGATCCGACAGGGTTTCCACATCGTCGAGTTCCGTGTCGCTCGCTTCCCACCCGTCTTCGGTGCGCGCGAGCAGTGCGGCGAAGTACACCGTGACTCTCCCACTGGTCATAGGCGTGCCGGTTGGGGGTCCCCCCGGCGGAGGTGTGCGGGCGGGTATGCGGAGTTCCGAGACCCCGCCCACTGGGAATCGTGGCAGAAACAAGGCCATCAGGGGACGTCTTCCGCTCCCTGTGTCCGGCAGTTTCGGTCGCAGTGCGCCGAGTGCGCCCCGGAAGGACTCACCAGCGCACTTGTTGCCGCCACGACCGGATCGTACGCGGCTTTCCCCGCCGCCCGAGCGCGGCGCTCTCGGGCGACGTGTCCGGGGCGCGACGGGGCCCGTGATCGCGGGTCGGCGAGCCGCCGGTTCCGTACGCCCGCCTGGCGGACGTGGCGTGTCGCGGACGCGCCCGCCGCCGGTCGCGGGCATGCGCGCCTCTCCCCGCATGCGCAGCCCCCGGACGGCACCGGCACCGCCGGAACCCCGCTACCAGCGGAACGTCCGCATCCGCATCGCGTGCCGCAACCGCGCCGCCTTTGCCCGTCGCGGCTGCACCCGGTCCCGCAGCGCCCGCGCCTCCGCCAGCTCCCGCAGGAACCGTGCCCGCCGCCGCCGGCGCTCGGCCTCCCAGTCGACCTCGCCCCCGGCGCCGCCCTCACCGGCCCCGGCCGCGCCGGAAGCCCGGCGCGCGCCGGCCGACGGATTCCCGCGATCCTCCTGCTCAGACATTGCGTCATCACCCCAGTCCGTCCCTCCCACCTTCCCCCGGCCGGGCGTTTTGACGCCAGCGAAGGAGTGACGGGGGCCCCAGCCCCTTGTCCCGCACGCGGACGCCGGCCCCTCCGCGGCCCGGTTAGGGTTGAGGCCATGCGTCTCCACGTCGTCGACCACCCCCTGGTCGCCCACAAGCTCACCACGCTGCGCGACCAGCGCACCGACTCCGCGACCTTCCGCCGCCTCGCCGACGAGCTGGTCACCCTGCTCGCCTACGAGGCCACGCGCGACGTGCGCACCGAACAGGTCGACATCCAGACGCCGGTGGCGCGGACTACGGGCGTGAAGCTGTCCCACCCCCGCCCCCTGGTGGTGCCGATCCTGCGGGCCGGCCTCGGCATGCTGGACGGCATGGTCCGGCTGCTGCCGACCGCCGAGGTGGGCTTCCTCGGCATGATCCGCAACGAGGAGACGCTGCAGGCCTCGACGTACGCCACCCGGATGCCCGAGGACCTCTCCGGGCGTCAGGTGTACGTCCTGGACCCGATGCTCGCGACCGGCGGCACGCTCGTCGCGGCCATCCGGGAGCTGATCGAGCGCGGCGCGGACGACGTGACCGCCGTGGTGCTGCTGGCCGCGCCGGAGGGTGTCGAGGTCATGGAGCGCGAGCTGGCCGGCACGCCGGTGACGGTCGTGACGGCGTCCGTCGACGAGCGACTCGACGAGCAGGGCTACATCGTGCCCGGCCTCGGCGACGCGGGCGACCGGATGTACGGGGCCGCGGAGTAACTCCGCGCGCGTCACAGCCCCCGCGGGCTCCGCTCGAGCGTGCTCGGGCGGGACCCGCTCAGCAGTTCTTCGAGGCGGGCGTCGGCTCGGGGTCGGCCAGTGCGGTCAGCGCCTTGTCGGCGTCCGCCTTCGCCGTCAGGCCCCGGAACGCGTCGCCGATGATCAGGTCGAGCTCGGCGCCCTTGCGGGCCGGGTCGGTGCGCCGCTCGGCGCCGGCCAGCTGGGCGCCCAGCACCGGCAGCGCCGTGTCCAGCGCGGTGGCGGGACCGAGCAGCACGCCGGCGCCCTTGACCTTCTTGTCGTACGTCTCCGGCGCGTTGGCCACCTCGCCGATCCGGAAGCCGCGCTTCTTCAGCTCGTCGGCGGTCTTCTGGGCGAGCCCGCTGCGGGTCGTGGCATTGAGCACGTTGACGGTGATCGTGCCGGGGCGCAGCAGCGGCTTGGCGGCCCCCACGGCGTCGGCCGACGGCTTCGCCGCGGTGGTGCAGGCGGCCTTGGCGCCGACCGCGGAGGCGGAGTCTCCCCCGCCGGTGAACACGTCGATGAGTTGCAGCGTGCCCCAGCCGCCCACGCCGAGCACGGCGGCGGAGGCCGCGCTCAGCACGACGAGCTTGCCGCGCCGTCGGGGCCGGCGCATCCGCGGGTACTTGTCACCCGTGATGCGGTACTGGCCGCCCATGCCGGGTGGAGTGAGCATGCTCATGGGCGCAGCGTAGTGCGCCCGGGCTGCTATGCCTACTAGATGATCATTCGACTGGAGGCAGTCCAACCCGAAAGGGCCAAACCGGGCCGTCAGGGGGTTCGACGGGCGTCAGTCGAGTTCGAGAACGCGCGCGTGCAGCACCTGGCGCTGCTGGAGCGCCGCACGCACCGCGCGGTGCAGTCCGTCCTCGAGGTACAGGTCGCCCTGCCACTTCACGACGTGCGCGAAGAGGTCGCCGTAGAAGGTCGAGTCCTCGGCGAGGAGGGTCTCGAGGTCGAGCTGCTGCTTGGTCGTCACGAGCTGATCGAGGCGGACCGGGCGCGGCGCCACGTCCGCCCACTGCCGGGTGCTCTCCCGGCCGTGGTCGGGGTACGGCCGGCCGTTTCCGATGCGCTTGAAGATCACACGGAAAGCCTACCGGTCGAGACGTTCCGGGCGCAGCCACGGCGACGCAGTACGCCGCCGTAAAAACCGCCCGGAACCATCGGAAAACGTCCCGCGCTCCCGCCGCGCGCCCTTTCCGGCCGCCCGGTCCGCCGCCGTCCGGCCCGCATACCCGCCCCCGGTACGGCGTCGGCCCGCCGGCCAGGCCCCGGCTTCTCCGCGGCCTTCACCGCCCTCGCCGACGCCTTCCTCCCCCGCTTGTGCGCCCGCGCCTTCGCCAGGGACTCCGGGTCCTTGAACGGCCACTCCGCCGGGATCCGCCGGTCCGGCGGCGTCCCGGTCGGCGCGGCGGGCGGGACGCGGCCCGGCAGCCGGCCGGCGTCGGAATCCTGGGCGAGGCGCGGTGCGACGTCCACGCCCCGGTGGTCGCGCGTCGCCCGTCGGGCGCGCGTCGCGGGTCAGCTCGCGCGCCAGTACCCCAGCGCCTGCACCCGCTGCTTGGCGAGGCCCAGGTCCTTGCGCACGAACGCGCCCAGCGTGCGGGTGGTCGCCGTGTCGCAGGCGATCCACACGTACGGGTCGGCGTGGGACCTCAGCAGGTCCGGCAGTTCGGCGCGGACGCGGTCCACCAGCGCCGCGCCCGCGTCCCGCCGGGGGACCTCGCGCACCTCGTGCCGCGCGGGATCGGCCACGCAGGGCAGCCCTTCCAGGGAGCCCTCGAACCAGATGGTCGCCGGGGTGTCGCCCAGGGCGCCCAGCAGGGAGTTGACGGCCGGCAGCGAGGCCGGGTCACCGACCACGCAGACGTGCGACGGGGCCGGGCTGGGGTGCTCGAAGCCGGTGCCCTGCACGGTCGCCTCGATGGTGTCCCCGGGCTTCGCCGCCCGCGCCCAGTCGCTGGCGCAGCCCTCGTGCAGCGCGAACTCCAGGGCGAAGGCGCCGGCCTCCGGGTCCGGGTCGACCAGCGTGTACGCGCGCTGGTGCGGCCTGCCCGCGTTGTCGAACCACAGCCGTACCCACATCGTGGGGTGGACGCCGGTCGTCGCCAGCATCCCGCCGTCGGTGAAGGTCACCCGCCGGTAGTCGGCGGTGACGTCCTCGGCGCCCGTCACGGTGAACTCGAAGTCCTTCGCGCGCAGCAGTCTGAGGACCGCGCCCTCCCAACCCCGCCCCTGCCCCATCGCGTCTTCCCCCTTCGCGTACGATGCCGCCACGTCACGGTGACTTAGGGGAGCCTAACCTAAAGGGGAGTGAGGGCACAGTGTCCGGTGCGATCTTCCGGGACGCCTGGGGGATTCCCCATCTGCGGGCCGACGACGCGCGTGAACTCGCCCGCGTCCAGGGGCTGGTGACCGCGCTCGACCGCGGCTGGCAGATCGAGGTGGAGCGGCACCGCGCCCAGGGCACCTCGGCCTCCTTCCTCGGCGCGGAGGCGCTGCCCTGGGACGTGCTGGTCCGGCGCGCCCGGGTGGCCGACACGGCCCGCCGCTGCCTCGCCCGCCTGGAGGAACGCGACCCGGAGACCGCCGACTGGATCCGGGCGTACGTCACCGGCGTCAACCAGGGCCTGGACGGGCACGACGCCCCCGAGTTCGGCCGCGCCGGTGTCCTCCCCGGCCGCTGGGAGCCGTGGACGCCGCTGGCCGTGTGGCTGTCCACGCACCTCCTCTTCGCCGGGTTCCCCGCCAAGCTGTGGCGCGACCACGCCGCCGCGCGCCTCGGGGCGGACGCCGTGGGCCTGTTCGCCACCGACGGCCCCGGCACCTCCGGCAGCAACGGCTGGCTGGTCACGGGGGAGCGCACGGTCACCGGGCAGGCGGTCGTCGCCGGCGACCCGCACCGCTTCATCGAGGACCCCGGCGTCTACCAGCAGATACGCCTGTCCTGCCCGGAGTTCGACGTCGTCGGCCTCGCCGTGCCCGGCGTCCCCGGCATCGCCCACTTCGGCCACACCGGCACGGTCGCCTGGGCCATCACCAACGCCATGGCCGACTACCAGGACCTCTACCGCGAGCGGCTGCGCCGCACCGGCGCCGGCGTCGAGGCGCTCGGCCCGGACGGGACCTGGCGGCGGACCGCCCGGCACACCGAGACCGTCGAGGTGGCGGGCGAGGAACCGGTCGAGGTGGAGGTCGTCGAGACCGATCGCGGGCCCGTCGTCATCGGCGGCCCCGAGGGCCTCGACGGCGGGGTGCCGGAGCCGGACGGGCCCCCGCTCGCCGTCGCCCTGCGCCACCCGCCCCGCGTCACCGCCGACCTCGGCTTCGGCGCCCTGCTGCCGCTGCTGCGGGCCCGCCGCGTCGCCGACGTCGACCGCGCCGCCGACCTGTGGGCCGAGCCCGTCAACGTCGTCCTGGCCGCCGACACCGAGGGCGGCACCCTGCACCGCGTGGCCGGCCGCGTCCCCGTCCGCTCCGACGCCAACCGCGTCCGCCTGGTGCCCGCGTGGGAGCCCGGCCACGAGTGGCGGGGCTGGCACGAGGCGCCGCGCGCCGGACTCGACGACGGCGTCGCCGTGATGGCCAACCAGCGCGGCCCCGCCGCCCCGCTCGGCGTGGAGTTCGCCCCGCCGCACCGCGCCGACCGCATCGCCGCGCTGCTCGCCCGGCGGCGCCGCTGGTCGGCCGCCGACATGGCCGCCGTCCACACCGACACCCACCTCGCCTCCGCCGCTCCCCTCCTGGACCGTCTGGCCGCGCTCGGCGCACAGGACCTCACCGGTCCCGCCGCCGCCCTGCGCGAGCGGCTGCTGGCCTGGGACCGGCACATGGACGCCGGCAGCGCCGACGCGGCGGCCTTCGCGGCCCTGCGCGGTGCGGTCGTCCGCCGGCTCGCCGCCGAGCCCGCCCTCGCGGCGGCCGCGGCCCCGCCCCCGTACCCGGAGGTCTTCCGCCCCTGGCTCGCCCTGGTCCCGCGCGTCGGGTTCGCGCTCGAACACCTGCTGTCGGCGGAGGACCTGTTCGGCGTCGACCGCCCGGCCGTCGTCCGCGCGGCGCTGGAGGAGGTGGCCGCCGCGCCGCCCGCCGGCGTCTGGGGCGACACCCACCGCCTCGCGCCCTGGCGGGCCCTGCCGCCCGAGGCGCCGCAGGAGGAGCCCGGCCTGTCCGGTGACCACGACTGCGTGCTGTGCACCTCCGCCGTGCCCGGCATCACCGACCTCGCCGCCCGCGGGCCCGCCGCCCGCTACGTCTGGGACCTGGCCCGGCGCGAGGACAGCCGCTGGGTGGTGCCGCACGGCGCCTCGGGCCGCCCCGGCTCGCCCCACCACCGCGACCAGCAGCCGCTGTGGCTCGCCGGAGACCTGGCCCCGGTCGTCACCGACTGGGCGCAGCTGACGAAGGAGACCGATGTCTGACCCGTACGCCTCCCGCCCGGCCGTCCACGAGCAGACGGTCGACGGCTTCGGCGCGGTGCGCGTCCTGCCGCTCGACCCGGCCGCCGACGCCCCCCTGCTGCACCGCTGGGTGAGCGAGGAACGCGCCGTGTTCTGGGGCATGAACGGCCTCACCGTGGAGCGGGTCGCCGAGACCTACGCGCACATGGAGACCCTCGACACCCACCACGCGTACCTCCTCGTCAAGGACGGCGCCCCGGCCGCGCTGCTCCAGACGTACGAGCCGGAGGCCGACCGGGTCGGCGAGTGCTACGACGTCCGGCCGGGCGACATCGGCGTGCACCTGCTGCTCGCGCCCCCGGAACCGGGCGGGACCCGCTCCGGCTGGACCGCGGGGCTGGCGGCCGCCGTCATCACGTACGTCCTGGTGGCCCTGGACAAGCGGCGGATCGTCGTCGACCCGGACGTCGGCAACGAGAAGGCGATCGCCCGCTTCCTGAAGCAGGGCTTCACCGCCGGACCCCGGGTGGTGCTGCCGAAGGTCGACCTGCCGGACGTGCACCTCCCGCAAAAACGAGCACAACTCGCGTTCCTCACCCGCGAGGTAGCCTTCGGCGGGTGACCCCCGACGACCTCGTCGCCCACTACCGGCTGGAGCCGATCCCCCGTGAGGGGGGCCGGTTCCGGCAGACCTGGGCCGGTCCCGCCCGGCCCGACGGCCGCCCCGAGGGCACCGCCGTCGTCGCCCTGCTCACCAGCGAGCCCGGCGACTTCTCCGCCCTGCACCGGCTGCCCGCGGACGAGACCTGGCACCACTACCTCGGCGACCCGCTGCGGATGCTGCTGCTCGCTCCCGACGGCACCAGCAGCACCCCGGTGCTCGGCCCCGACGTCCTCGGCGGCCAGCACGTCCAGCTCACCGTCCCCGCCGGCACCTGGATGGGCGCCCGGGTCGCGGACGGCGGCTCCTGGACGCTGTTCGGCTGCACCATGGCCCCCGGCTTCACCTACGAGGGCTACGAGCACGGCGACCCGGCCGAGCTGACGGCCCGCCACCCGGACCGGGCGGACCTCGTCGCGGAGCTGGGCCGCCCATGAGCGCCCGGGGACTGCTGCACGGTCAGGTCGCCCTGGTCACCGGCGCGGGCGGCGGCATCGGCCGGGGCATCGCCCGCCGGCTCGCCGAGGAGGGCGCGGCCGTCGCCCTGCACTGCCGCACCTCCGTCGCGTCCGCGCGGGAGACGGCGGGCGCCGTCCGGGACGCGGGCGGCAGGGCCGCCGTCCTGCGGGCCGACCTCACCGACGAGGACGCCTGCCACCGGCTGGTCGCCGAGGCCGCCGAACGGTTCGGCGGCCGGCTCACCGCGCTCGTCAACAACGCCGGCGTCCAGCCCGTCCAGGAGCTCGCCGGGATGACGGCGGCCGAGTGGCGCGCGGTCGTGGACACCAACCTCACCGCCGTCTTCGCCTGCACCCAGGCGGCGGCACGGCTGATGCGCGACCAGGGCGGCGGCTCCGTCACCCACGTCGCCTCGGTCGAGGCCCGCTTCCCCGCCCCCGGCCACGCCCACTACGGCGCGTCCAAGGCCGCGGTGGTGACGCACGCCCGCTCGGCGGCGCTGGAGTACGGCCCGTGGGGTGTGCGCGTCAACACGGTCTCGCCCGGCCTGATCGACCGGGAGGGCCTGGCGGACGCCTGGCCGGAGGGCGTACGGCGCTGGCGGGAGGCGTCCGCCGTGGGCCGCCTCGGCCGCCCGGAGGACGTCGGCGACGCCTGTGTGTTCCTCGCCTCCCCGCTCGCGTCCTGGGTGACCGGCCACGACCTGGTGGTCGACGGAGGGGCGACGTCCCGCCCGACCTGGTGACGACGTCCCCGCCGCGTTGAGCGGAGCGCGCCTTCCGTCCGTACCCCCTGGGAGGCGAACGGCCGGGAGGCGGGGACGACGTGGAGCGACGGCGCGACGGGACGGCGGGCGACCGGGGCGGAGGCCGGCTGGTGCGGGCCCTGGTGCCGCTGGGCGTCCTGCTGGTCCTCCTCCTCGCCGGCGCGGCCCCGGCGAGCGCCCACGCGGCCCTGCGCGCCAGCGACCCGGAGGAGGGGAGCGTCGTCAGGACGGCGCCCACCCACATCACCCTGACGTTCACCGAGTCCGTGGGCCTGCTCGAGGACTCCTTCCGGGTCTACGGCCCCGACAACCGCCGCGTGCCCGTGGAGGAGCCCCGGCACGCGGCCGGCGCCGCCGACACCGCCCGCGCCGCGCTCCCCCCGGACCTCGACGAGGGCACGTACACCGTGGCGTGGCGCGTGGTCTCGGCGGACAGCCACCCCGTCTCGGGCGCCTTCACCTTCTCCATCGGCACACCGTCCCCCACCCCGCCCCCGGCCCCCGAGGACCACGCCGAACACCCGGTCACCAAGAGCCTCTACGACACCGGCCGCTACCTCGCCTACCTCGCGGCCGCGCTGCTCATCGGCACGGCGGCGTTCGCGGCACTGTGCCGCCCGCCGGACACGGGCCCGCTGCGGGCGCCGCTGCTGTTCGGCTGGTGGACCCTGCTGGTGACGACGGCCGCGCTGCTCCTCCTGCGCGCCCCCTACGAGAAGGGCGCGTCCCCGGCGACCGCGCTGGACCTCTCGTCGTTCCCCGACACGCTCACCGCCCGCCCCGGCCTGGCCCTCCTCACCCGCCTGGCCCTGCTCCTGACAGCCGCCCTGCTCCTCCCCGTCCTCCGCCGCCGCCCCCTGCGCACCCGCGTGACGGCGGGCGCGGCCCTCTCCCTCGCCCTGGCCCTGACCTGGGCGTCGGCCGAACACGCCTCAGCCGGCATCCAGGTCCCGGTCGCCATGACCTCGTCGGTGCTGCACCTGCTGGCCATGGCGTGCTGGCTCGGCGGCCTGACGGCCCTCCTGCTCACGCTCCACCGCGCGAAGACCCCGCCGCCGTACGGCACGGTGGCCCGCTTCTCCCGTCTGGCGTTCACGTCGGTGACGGTCCTCGTCGTCACCGGCGCCTACCAGTCCTGGCGCGGCCTCGGCTCCTGGTCCGCCCTCACGGAGACGGCGTACGGCCGCACGCTCACCGTGAAGCTGGCCGCGACGGTGTTCCTGCTGCTCGCGGCGGCCCTGTCCCGCCGCTGGACGACCCTGTCGGCACGGCCGGCGGCGGTCGGGGAACGCGTACCCGAACCGGTGGGCGCGCCGGGCCCGCCCCCCGAGCCGGGGACCACGACCGTGACGGCCGGACCGGAAACCCTCCACCGCCGCGCCCTGCGCCGCTCCGTCCTCGCGGAGGTGGTGGTGGCGGTGGCCGTCCTGCTGGTCACCACGGTGCTGACCGGCACACCGCCCTCCAGGGCGGAGGCGGAGGCCGCGAAGGCGCCCGAGCCGCAGGTGGCGGGCCTGCCCGGCGCGGAGGCGTTCACGGTCCCCTACGACACGGGGACACCCGGCGGCAGCGGCACGGTCCAGGTGACGATGGACCCGGGCCGGGTCGGCGAGAACGGCCTCCAGGCGGTGGTCTTCGGTCCCCAGGGCGCCCTGACCTTCGTCCCCGAACTCCGCGTCGCCTTCACCCTCCCGTCCGAGGACGTCGGCCCCATCGACGCGAAGCTCACCGACCGGGGAGGCTACTGGGCCACCAACGACCTCACCCTCCCCCTGGAGGGCACCTGGACGATGAAACTGACGGTCCGCGTCTCGGACATCGACCAGGTGACGGAGACGCGGGGGGTGCGGATCACGCGGTGACGGGGCGGCAGGCGGTCCGGACGAGAGGGTGTCGGCTCACTCCGCCCCCATGGCATCGTCATCGCACGCCTGCTGTTCGGCAGACCGTCCGGGGGAGGACGACCATGGACCTGCACTCGGCACATCGCATCCTCGAGGCCGAGGCCGCCCGCACCGGACTCGGCACCGGCCCCAACCGACGGCTGCGGCTGACGCTGATCATCGGGATGCCGCTGTTCCTGCCGGTGCTGGGAATCATGATCCTGGTGCCGAAGTCACTGATGAACGACGTGCTCCATGTCTATGAGGCCGGGATCATCGGCTGCCTCCTGCACTACGTGTGGGTGTTCGTGAAGTACCCGCGGTACGTCGGCCGCCCGCCGTACCTCACCCGCGACCTCGCCATGGGCGGCGGCTTCTTCCTGCCTTCGCTGTTCTTCGGCTTCTGGCCGGGCATGATCGCCGCCCCGGCGTGGTCCGTCTTCGTCGGGGTCGCCTACGCCGTGGACGTGTGGCGGGAACACCGTGAGCGCCGCTGAGCCTCCGGCGCCGACGACCTGAGGCGCGGGCGACGGCGTACGCACACGAGGTGACGCCCGACGAACCGGCGCGGGACCTCAAGCCGACGGCCGAGGGCCGAGGGCGTCGAGTGGTTCGAGTGGCTCGGGGGCGGGAAGGGCGAGCGGCGCGGTGTGCCGCTCGCCCTTTTCGCCGTCGCGGACACCCGCGGGCGCGAGCCGTACCGCGCGGACGGACGCAGGCGCGCGCGGCACGACCCGCCCTGACCGGAAGGGCGCGGCGGCCGGCCCCGCTGTGGGTGCTGCCACGAGCGGGGCCGACCGCCGACTGCTCCGGACGGGCGGCGTCCGGCGGTCAGGCGGCCCGGTAGGCCGTCAGCCAGGCGCGTATCTCGTCCGCGTCCATGCGGTCGAGCAGGCCGTTGATCTCCTGGACCAGCTTCGTGTCGCCGTTCTTCCGGGCCGTGCCGAGGAGGGTGAAGAGCGCGACCCGGTCGTCCTCGGCCTGGGCGAGCGGGTAGCCGGTCTCCAGCCACTCGCGGAGTTCCTCGGGAACGTTGCGGTCGAGGAGGCCGTTGATCTCCGCGATGACCCGCTTGTCGCCGTTCTTCTGCGCCGTGAAGAGGATCCTGGCGATGGCGACCCGGTCGTCCTCGGCCTGGGCGAGTCGGTAGCCGGTCTTCAGGAAGGCGCGCATGTCGTCGGCGGTGCCGTCGAGGGCCCGGGTGGCCGCCTCGGTGACGCTCCTGCCGCTGTCCTCGTCCGCCAGGATTGCGTTGATCGCGGCACGCAGCTCGTCCTCCGACATCTCGTCCACCGGAGTCTCGGACGAGACCGTCACGGTCGTCGCGGTGGCGGGTGCGGTCGCCGGGCCGGCGAAGGCCGGGGTGGTGAGAAGGAGGGCCGGGGTCAGGGCCGTGGCCACGACGAGCAGGCCTGCGCGGTGCTGTCTCACGAATGTGCCTCCAGTTCGAGTGCGGACACCGTGATCATGACGGAGAGCGCCGTCGATCTCACTGCCGGAACCGGGCAGTTTTCCGCACGTTCGGCTTGCCGCTCGTACTCACTTTCGAATTTCCGTCCGGGAGTTCGCGGATGACCGGGAGAGCGCCGACCACTGATCGGGGGTCTCCTCCGCGAACAATTCCCGGCCCCCGCTCCGGCGGAGCGGACCCGGCGCCGGTGTCGAGCGGCTCCGGTCTCACTCGAGCACGGGGCTCATGACGCTCTGGATGCGGGAGAGGGTGAAGACGCGCTCGTCGTCGCGCAGATGGCACCAGGCTTCGACGTAGGGCGGGTCGAGCGTGAGGCTGCTGAGGGTGCGCACGGTCCTGTTCCCCGAGGCGGCGACGTACTCGACGGTGAGGGGTTCACCGGTGTCGATGGCATGGGCGAGCTGACGGACGTCGCTGTACGGCAGGTGCTTCGCGTACCCCGCGACGATCTCCTCGGTGTCCGTGGCGAAGGGCGGTCCTCCGTCGAACGGCGCGGGTGCGGGAGGCGTCGGCGGGGCCTTCAGCAGCTGGGCCGCCAGGGCGCCCGGGTCCACCGTGACGGCTGCCCCCGCCGCGCCCGGGGCAGCGGCCCGGCCACCGCCCTCCGCGCCCGTGCGGCGCGGAGCCGGCACAGGAGCGGCGGCCCGCTGAGGCCGGGTCCTCTCGATCCGTACCGTGCCCTCGGCGGTCTCGGCGACGGGGGCGTATCCCTCGGCCCGGAGCGCGGTGACCGTCGCATCGAGCGGGCTGCGGCTGACCAGCACCGTCGGCGCCAGCTGCCGCAGCCCCAGCTTGGCGAGCCTGCGGTGGGCGGCGAGCTCCGCCAGGAGCGCGGGCTCGTCGCCGTGGAGGACGCAGGCGGCGGGGGCGACGCGTACGCGTCCGTGGCCCCGTGCGGTGTCGGTGATCAGGTACGACAGCGGCTGCGGCAGCGGCCCGGCGGCGACGGCGGCCAGGTCGGCGGCGATGGCGTCGGGGCTACGGCCGGCGTCCAGCGCCCGGCGGATGCTGCCGGCGCTGAACCGCCACACCGATGCCGTGCCGCTGGTCTCCCGGTCCGCCACGGAGTCCAGGAGCGAGGCCAGCCGCGCGGACGGTGTGCCGGTGACGACGGCGGTGAGGTCGGCGCCGATCCGTGCCGTCGCGGTGGCCGGGGGCAGCAGCCGCCGGCACTCGATGTCCACCCCCTCCGGGTCGTCGGCCCACAGGTGGATGCCGAAGGCGGACAGGGCGCCGCGAGCGATTACGCCGAGGATCTCGGCCTCACGGATGACGAGGGCGAACGGCGCCGCGTCCGGGAGCGGTGAGTGGGCGAACGGGCGGTACCAGGCGATCAGGGGCCCCAGCTCCGACGTGACCGTCGCGCCCTGCCCGGCCGGAAGCTCCTTGGCCGCGGCCAGCAGCCCGTGGCGCGCCCGCAGGCAGGCACGGCAGGGCGGTGCTGCGGCGAGAGCGGGAAGCGCCTTGCCGTCCTCGTCACGCGCCTGCGTCGGGGTGAGCGGCAGGTTCCGCCATGCCTGGAGCAGTACCGCGAACTGCTCCGGGGGTTCCTGCCGCGCCCAGGCGTCGTACGCCTCGGTCGGCGCCACGCGATCACCGTCCGGCCCCAGGAGGCCGGCGGCGTACGCGGTCTCCAGCACCAGGCGCACGACGGCGTCGTCGGCCTGGGCGGCCTTGCCGATCCGGGCCAGTTCGCGCGCCCCGATCCCGCCGGACCTCAGCCGGGCCGGCGTGGTCGCCGAGCAGACCGACAGGACCGAGGTGGCACGGGACGCGAACACCGTGGCCGCGGCGGCCGCCTCGCGGTCCACCTCCTGCGGGGTGACGGACGCCGTCCGCACGGCAGGCGGGACGGGGTCGAACGGGGCGTGCCGGCCGGGCCCGCGCAGCGCGAGCGCCACCTCGGCCGGCATACGGACCGGTCCGTAGCCGTGCCGGTCCTGGATCAGGAGCCCCCGGTCCAGCGCCCACCGGGCGCCCGGTTCGAGGCCGGGACCGGAAGTGCCGAACACGACGAACCGCGGCTGCTGTTCCGGCCCGTCCTCCGCGTGGCGTTCGAGCAGCTTCCGGGCCGCCGCGGGGGCTTTCGCGACCACCGCGAGAACCTGTTCCGCGGTGCTGTGGTGTTCCACCAGTGCGGCCAGTCGCTGCGCCTTGGTGCCCGGCGGCTTGACGCCCAGCGCCACCAGCATGCCGCGCAGTTCGTCGGAGGTCACGCCCGCGAGCAACTGCTCCAGCGGCTCGTCCAGCCCCAGGGGCGCGTCCCATGCCTGCCGCAGCGGTCCGGCCGTACGGAGCTTCCCCGCGCCGTCCGGCCAGACCAGGGCGTGCTCGGCCAGCCCTTCCAGCACGGCGTCCAGCCGGCGGGCGGTCTCGTCGTCCGCCACCCCCAGCAGCCCGGCCAGGGCCTCACGCGACGCGGGCGCTCCCAGCGCCGCCAGCGCCTCGGCCACCTGGAGATGCGGCAACGCGAGCCGGGGCAGGACCAGCGCCACCGACCCCGGGCGCTGAAGACGGTCCGCCAGTTCCCCCAGCGACCGTGGCGTCGGCGGGGACATGGCGTCTCTTCGGGCTTCGAGCACGCGTGTCAGACGCGAGCCGTCGAGGCCGCTCAGCCAAGTCGTCAGCGTGGATCGGGACTTCACGCGGTGTGCACCTCGTCGCGCTGGGGAGTGCCGCAGCGGGCCGGATTCCCGGCGCCGGGTTCAAGGATGGCGTACTCCCGTGATCGGCGGGTGCCCTACGGGACAGAACACCCGCCGAGCGACGGCGGCTCGCGGTCCACGTCACCCGTCCGACGTGACCTGCGCCCGGACTTTCCCCGGCTGTCATCGGGTCACGGCCACCAGCACGGCCATCAGCGCCGTCATCGCCGAAACGCTGGTCACCGCGGTGTGGACCGGCGCCGTCAGGGCGGGACGCCAGAACACCAGCACACCGAGCGCCGAGGCCAGGAGCAGCGTCAGAACGGCGACCACCACGGCGAGCACAAGCATGGTCGGAGTCATCGAAGAACATCCTTCGAGCAGGCGTGCGACCGCACGCACGAAGTGGAGCGCACGCGCTCCACCCCTTCCGTGGACTGCCGGGGGTTCCCGACAGCACGGCGAGAATGAACGAGGTGAGGGTTAGCACCGCAATCCCTGCCTGAGCCGCACCTTTGTTGGTCGGCCGGGCTGATCCGCAGGGCCTTGCACCCCGGCTGGTCAGGTGCGCGCCCCTCGGGACGGCGTCCTTCCGCGTCCGGGCGCGGCATGCCTGCGCCGGGGGCTGCCATGCTCCAGCCGTCGTTGGTGACGGGCGGACGCGAGGGAACCCGCCGGGAGCGGAAGAGATCGCTCCGCGTGCGTCGGGTCTGTCCGGACGGGCGCGGGCGGGGCCGAACGAGCCGAGTGCCGGGACCGGTCGCCCGCTGCTCAGACCTTCTTGACGACGATCGTGTCCGGGACCAGGCGTTCCAGGTCGTCCGTGTCCGAGGTGAAGACGGTGACCTGGCCCTTCTGCCGGCGGGCGATGACGGCGAGGACAGCGTCGATGGCGTACTTGTGCCCGTGCAGCCCGGCGTCGGTGAGGAGCCGGCGGGCCTGGCGGGCCTGGCGGGCCTCGTCGTTGCCGGTGTCGGCGACAGTGAGGCGGGAGAGGATCCAGTCCCAGCGCTGCTCCGTGGTCCGGCCGTCGTGCGCCTCGATCAGCGTCATGGGCGACGTGACCACCTCCGCCTCTCCGGAGGCCACGAGATCGATCCGCGCGATCATCGCGCGGTCCCCCTGTACGGCCAGGGGGAGCGCTTCGGAGTCCAGGACGAAGACACGTGCCGGCTTCTGCCGGGCCGCCGTGTTCCGTTTGCTCACGCGGCCTCTCCGGTCCGACGCCCGTCGGTGCCACGACGTCGGAGGTGCTCGGCGTCGAGTTCGTCGAGCTCCGCGAGGGCGGCGGCGCGCTCGTCGCCGGTGACGGGGCCATGCTCTTCCTGCAGCCAGTCGGCCAACTCCCGCGGCCGGTCGCGGTCGCGCTTGTAGCGCAGCGCTTCGGCGACGTAGGCGGACAGCCCTCGTTCCGCCGCCTCGCTGCGGATTTCGTCGAGGAGATCCCCGGGGATGGTGACAGTCACCTTCTTGGTCGCCATACAAGAGGCCATACTCCCGGTGCTCAATCCCGTACCGGTGCGGTCCGGTGGACATCCGAACGTGGTGACCAGGGGCTCGGCGGCGCGGCCCCGAAGGACCGAGCGGACCGTGTGGGGAGCGCCTGAAGACCTCGCTGCGGACCAGGGACAGGACAACGAGATCCGCGAACGTCGAAGGGCCCCACCGCAAGCGGTGGGGCCCTTCGACATCGTGCCCGGTGAGGCACTGGCGGAGGATACGAGATTCGAACTCGTGAGGGGTTGCCCCCAACACGCTTTCCAAGCGTGCGCCCTAGGCCTCTAGGCGAATCCTCCGGTGGGAACATTACATGACCGAGAGGAGTGCTCGCGAACTCGTTCCCGCCCCGGGTGATGAGGTAGCCTCTGCGTAGCCCCTCACGCGGCGCTATCTGACTGAACTCCCCCAGGGCCGGAAGGCAGCAAGGGTAGGTTGGCTCTGGCGGGTGCGTGGGGGGCGCTTGCGTTCCCCGGCGGCCGGCCCGGTTGTCGGTGTGCGCCTATAACCTCGTAGGCGTGTCGTCTCTCGCGCTGTACCGCCGCTACCGACCCGAGTCCTTCGCCGAGGTCATCGGGCAGGAGCATGTCACCGACCCGCTGCAGCAGGCGCTGCGGAACAACCGGGTCAATCACGCGTACCTGTTCAGCGGACCCCGCGGCTGCGGCAAGACGACCAGTGCGCGGATCCTCGCGCGGTGCCTGAACTGCGAGCAGGGACCCACCCCGACCCCGTGCGGCACCTGCCAGTCCTGCCGCGACCTCGCGCGCAACGGCCCCGGTTCGATCGACGTCATCGAGATCGACGCCGCGTCCCACGGCGGTGTGGACGACGCCCGTGACCTGCGAGAGAAGGCGTTCTTCGGGCCGGCGTCCAGCCGCTACAAGATCTACATCATCGACGAGGCCCACATGGTCACGTCGGCCGGTTTCAACGCGCTGCTCAAGGTCGTCGAGGAGCCGCCGGAGCATCTGAAGTTCATCTTCGCGACCACCGAGCCCGAGAAGGTCATCGGGACCATCCGGTCGCGCACCCATCACTACCCGTTCCGGCTCGTCCCGCCCGGCACCCTGCGCGAGTACCTCGGTGAGGTGTGCCAGAAGGAGGGCATCGCCGTCGAGGAGGGCGTGCTGCCGCTGGTGGTGCGGGCCGGCGCCGGTTCCGTGCGTGACTCGATGTCCGTCATGGACCAGCTGCTCGCCGGCGCGGGGGAGGAGGGCGTGACGTACGCCATGGCCACCTCCCTGCTGGGCTACACGGACGGTTCGCTGCTCGACTCCGTCGTCGAGGCGTTCGCGACCGGTGACGGGGCGGCCGCCTTCGAGGTCGTCGACCGGGTGATCGAGGGCGGCAACGACCCGCGCCGGTTCGTCGCCGACCTGCTGGAGCGGCTGCGTGACCTGGTCATCCTCGCCGCCGTCCCCGACGCCGCCGACAAGGGCCTCATCGACGCCCCCGCCGACGTCCTGGAGCGCATGCAGGCGCAGGCCGACACCTTCGGGCCCGCCGAGCTCAGCCGCGCCGCCGACATCGTCAACGAGGGGCTCACCGAGATGCGCGGCGCCACCTCGCCCCGGCTCCAGCTGGAGCTGATCTGCGCACGCGTACTGCTGCCCGCCGCGTACGGCGACGAGCGCTCGGTCATGGCCCGGCTGGACCGCATCGAGCGCGGGGCGCAGTTCTCGGCGGGCGGTCCGGCCGCCGGCGCGCCCGCCATGGGGTACGTCCCCGGTCCCGGGGCCCATGGGGCCGGGGCTCCGCCCGCGGGTGCGGTCGAGCCCGGCGGCGGCCCCGCCGCGGCCCGCGCGGCCGTACGGGCGCAGGCGTCGCCCGCATCCACGCCCCCTCCGGCCCGGCCGCAGGCTCCGGCCCCCGCTCCGACGCCTCCCCCTGTCGCTCCGCAGTCGCCCCCGGCGGCCGCCGCACCGGCACCCGCCCCGCCGGCGCCCCCCACCCCTGCCCCCGGCGCCTGGCCCACCGCCGCCCCCGCCGGCGGCGCGGGCGCCGGTACGGGCAGGCGTCCCGGCGGCTGGCCCACGGCCACCCCGGCGGGCGGCGGCGCCGGCCGGGCGCAGCCGGCACCGCCCGGCGCCCCGTCGGCGGCCCCGCCCCCGGCCCCGTCGGCACCTTCGGCGTCCGCCGCACCCCCGAGCGGCGGCGGCCTCGACCCCCGCATGCTCTGGCCGAACATCCTGGAGACGGTCAAGAACCGCCGCCGCTTCACCTGGATCCTGCTCAGCCAGAACGCCCAGGTGACGGGCTTCGACGGCACGACCCTCCAGCTCGGCTTCGTGAACGCGGGCGCCCGGGACAACTTCCTCAGCAGCGGCAGCGAGGACGTGCTGCGTCAGGCGCTGGCCGAGCAGTTCAACGTGCAGTGGAAGATCGAGGCGGTCGTCGACCCGTCCGGCGGTGGCGGCCCGGCGGGCGGCCCGTCCGGCGGCCGCAGCGGCGGTGGCGGATACGGAGCACCCGGTGGCGGCGGCGACAGCCATCGGCCCTCCGCCCCTCCGGCGGTGGCCCCCGCCCCTCCGTCCCCTGTCCCCTCGGCATCCGCCCCGGCCGCCCCGGCCCGGCCGGCCGCCCCGGAGCCGCCCCCTCCGGTGTCGCCCGAGGACGACATCCCGGAGGACGACGACCCCGACCTGGACGAGTCCGCCCTCTCCGGGCAGGAGCTCCTCGTCCGCGAGCTGGGCGCGACGGTCGTCGAGGAGTTCACGAACGAGTAGGGCCGGCCCGCCGGGCCCCACGGAGCCACGCGCGCAAGCGCCGGCGGGCGGCCCGGGTTTTGGAGGAACGCACGACACCCCCCTCCCCGCCCGTTCGGAAGCCCGCACAAAAGGCGCCCGCCGTCTGCCGTTAGGCTGACCCCCGTGAAGGTCCTCGTCATCGGCAGCGGCGCCCGCGAACACGCCCTGTGCCACTCCCTGTCCCTCGACCCCGATGTCACCGCGCTGCACTGCGCGCCCGGCAACGCCGGCATCGCCGAGGTCGCCGAGCTGCACCAGGTCGACGCCCTCGACGGCGCCGCCGTGTCCGCGCTGGCCGTGCGGCTGGGCGCGGACCTCGTGGTGGTCGGCCCCGAGGCGCCGCTCGTCGCCGGCGTCGCCGACGCCGTGCGCGAGGCGGGCGTCCCCGTCTTCGGCCCCTCCAAGGAGGCCGCGCGGCTCGAGGGCTCCAAGGCCTTCGCGAAGGACGTCATGGCGGGGGCCGGCGTGCCCACCGCCCGCTCCTACGTGTGCACCACTCCGGACGAGGTCGACGCGGCCCTCAGCGCGTTCGGCGCCCCGTACGTCGTGAAGGACGACGGGCTCGCGGCCGGCAAGGGCGTCGTCGTGACCGACGACCTCGAGACGGCCCGCGCGCACGCGGCCGGCTGTGAGCGCGTCGTCGTCGAGGAGTACCTCGACGGCCCCGAGGTCTCCCTCTTCGCGATCACCGACGGCGAGACCGTCGTGCCCCTCCAGCCCGCCCAGGACTTCAAGCGCGCGCTGGACGGCGACGAGGGCCCGAACACCGGCGGCATGGGGGCGTACTCCCCGCTGCCGTGGGCCGACCCCAAGCTGGTCGACGAGGTCGCCGAGACCGTGCTGCAGCCGACCGTGGACGAGATGCGCCGCCGCGGCACGCCGTTCTCCGGCCTGCTCTACGCCGGTCTGGCGATCACCTCGCGCGGGGTCCGCGTGATCGAGTTCAACGCCCGGTTCGGCGACCCCGAGACCCAGGTGGTGCTGGCCCGGCTGAAGACGCCCCTGGCCGGGCTGCTGATGGCCGCCGCCACCGGCAACCTCGCCCACCTGGAGCCGATCCGCTGGAGCGACGACGCCGCGGTCACCGTGGTCGTCGCCTCGCACAACTACCCCGGCGCCCCGCGCACCGGCGACCCCGTCACCGGCCTCGACGAGGTCGCCGCCCAGGACGCCCCGCACGCGTACGTCCTGCACGCCGGGACCCGGCGCGAGGGCGACACGGTCGTCAGCGCGGGCGGGCGCGTGCTGTCCGTGACGGCGACCGGCAAGGACCTCACCGAGGCCCGCGACCGCGCCTACCGGGCCGTGGCCCGCATCAAGCTCGACGGCTCCCAGCACCGTACGGACATCGCGCGGAAGGCGGCGCAGGACGCGTAACCAGGGCGAGTGAGCAGCGGCATGGCCCCCACGAGGGGCCAGGTCGCCCCAGCCGCGCCTTCACCCACCCCACGGGCCCCGGATCCCCCAGGATCCGGGGCCTGACCCTTGCCGTCCGTCGACCACCTTTCCCCAAAGCCATTCCATCGAGTGAGCGATGTGCCATCCGGCTGACGGGGGCCGGGGCCCCAACTAGGGTGCCGCGCAAGCGTTCCGGCACTTGGCCCATCGGCATTGCGATGTCAGCGGCGGGTGCCACAGTGGGGGGCATGGGCAAGCCAGGACTGCGTCAGGCGCCGGGAGGGGGTGAGGGCGGGCCATGACCGCGAGCGGAGTGGAGGCGGAGACGGGCGCCCGAGGCGCTCAGGGCGCGCGGGCCCGTGCGCTGGCCGTGCTGCGCGTCCGCAGCCGTGCGCTGGCCGTCGCGCTGCTGCCGGCCGCCGCCGCGGTGATCCTGCTCGCCGGCGGTTCCACGGGCCACCTGCCGGGCCCCGGCTGGGACCTCGCCCGCCGCGTCCTCACGCCGCTCGCCGTGCTCGTGCTGCTGCTCGCCGCCGGTGTCGCCCTGGTCGTCGCCCGCGCCCGGCCCGCCGTCAGCCCCACCGTGCCGGTCGCCGAGGAGGCGGCCCCGGACCTGTACCGGATGGTGCGGGACCTCGCCGACCGCCTCGGCGTTCCCGCGCCGTCCGCCATAGCGCTCACCCCGGACTGCGACAGCTGGCTGGAGGACCGCACCCACCCCGCGCACGGACCCCCGCCGCCCGAGGAGTACGACGACATCGCCCATGCGGGCCGGGCCGCGCGCCGCGCGCCCGCCGCGCCCGTGCTGGTCATCGGCTCGCCGTTCCTGTGGTGGATGCGGGTGGCCGAGCTGCGCGCCCTGCTCGCCCCGGTCGTCGCCGGCACGGGACCGTCGGCGCACCCGGACATAGCCGCCGCCCGGCGCTTCGTACGGGGCCTGGACGCCGCGGTCGCCGTGACGTCGGCGCCGGACCGCGGGCCGGTGTCCCGCGCGGTGTTCGCCGGGATCGGCTGGGTGGCCCGCCTGCTGCTGCACGGCAGCCGGGTGCACGCCGCCGAGATGGAGCGCGGGGTCGCCGCCGCGGCGGCCGAGCGTGCCAAGGCCGTGGACTACGGGCTGCGGATCGTCGCCCAGGAGCAGGTCGGTCTGGCCTACGCGGGCTGGGACCGGCTGCTGACCCGGGTGGCGCTGCCCGCCTGGCGGATGGGCCGCTGGCCCGCCCGGCTCAACGCGGGTGTGGTCGCCGCCCTCACCGAGCTGTCCCGGAGGGACCGGCTGGCCGAGGGGTTCGCCTCGCGTCTCGGGGAGCGTCCGGCCTGCGACCTCCTGGAGGAGCCCGGCGCGGTCGACGAGGCCACCTCCCTGCTCGCCGCCCGCCTCTTCCACGGCGGTCCCGCGGAGACCGGCCCCGCCTGGTCGCCGGTCCACTGGGGCGACTATCCGGAGGAGGTCGTCGACCGCAAGTGGCGCGCCGACGCCGCCCGCCTGCACCGGATACTCGACGCGCTCCGCGTCCCGCCCGCGGACGAGGAGCCGCAGGCCCCCGACGGGCCCACCCTCGCCCGCGTCCTGACCCACCTGGCCGCCTCACCGGACCTGCCCCCGGCGCCCGTTCCGGCCGTCGCCCCGGAGGAGGACGACCTGGCCGGAGGCACCCCCCACAGCGCCGTCCTCGCCGCGCGCATCACGGCGGAGCTGGCCCGCGAGGAGGCCGCCGCGGCCGCCGTCCCCGCCGGTCCGCAGAGCACCGCGGCACCCGATCCCGGCCCCCTGCGCGACGACCGCGCGCTGCCCCTCTTCCCGCTCCAGCCGCCCCGCGCCGGACGGGAGCTGCTCGCCGACCACATCACGGCGATGGTCTGCTGCGCGGCGATGGACACCGTGGGCGCCACCCCCGGTCTCGACTGGCTCGACGGGCCCACCCTCCTCGTCGGCGGCGCCCGCGCCACCGACCTGCCGCCCCAGGTGCTGACCCTCGTCGAGGACGGCGACCCCTCGGGCCTGCGGAAGTGGCTCACCCGTCAGGGCATACGCCCCGAGAAGCCCGTACGCCTCGTCTGAGCCGCAGCCGCAACAGCCGCTCCGCCCTGCCGCAGCCGCTCCGCCCTGCCGCAGCCGCTCCGCCCTGCCGCAGCCGCTCCGCCCTGCCGGAGCCGTCCGCCCCGCCCGGAGTGCATCCTTCCACTTCAGCGCACACGCGACGAACGGTGACGGCGCGCGTGCGGACTGTGATGTGCTGGGGCCGTCCACGCCCAGGGGAGGGAGAACGATCATGCGACCGGAGCGAGTCCGCCACGCGACGACGGGGTCACCGGCACCCGACGGCAGTGACCCCTTCGCACCCGTCGCCCTTCCGTGGCAGCGCCCCTCCGGCAACGACACCGGTGCCCCCCGTGAGGGCCGCATCGAAGGCTTCGCCGGCACCTCCGCCGTGGCACCCGGCGACTCGATCGACTTCCACGTGACCGTCGACCCGCCCCAGCCGTTCCGCGTCAGCGTCCACCGCATCGGCCACTACGACGGCCGGGGCGCCGCCGAGATGACCACCGGCCCCCGTCTCCACGGCACGGCGCAGCTCCCGCCGCTCACCGCCGGACGCACCGTCTCCTGCCACCACTGGTGGCGGTCCTGGCGGCTGCCGGTCCCGTCGTACTGGAGCGTCGGCGCATACGTCGCCGTGCTCACCACGGAGGACGGGCGGCACCGCGCGCACGTCCCGTTCGCCGTGCGCGACGACCGCGCGGCCGACCTGCTGCTGGTGCTGCCGGACGTCACCTGGCAGGCGTACAACCCGTACCCGGCGGCGGACGGCCGCACCGGCGCGAGCCTCGCCCCCGCCCAGGACGAGCACGACGCGGCCGACCCGGTCACCACCGTCACCTTCGACCGCCCCTACGCCGGCGACGGGCTCCCGCCGCAGGCCGAGCACGCCTACGACGTGATCCGCTGGGCGGAGCGCCACGGCTACGACCTCGCCTACGCCACCGCCCGCGACCTGCACGCCGGCCGTGTCGACCCGGCCCGCCACCGGGGCCTGGTCTTCCCCGGCCTGGACGAGTACTGGACGGCGGAGATGCGCGCGGCCGCGGAGGACGCCCGTGACCACGGCACCTCGCTGGTGTTCCTCTCCGCCCGCACCCTGCACCGGCAGATCGAGCTGGCCCCCGCCCCGTCCGGCCCCGACCGGCTGCTGACCTGCGGGAGACGCCGGGGTCAGGCCGGGCCCGCGCTGTGGCGGGAGAACGACCGGGCGGAGCAGCACCTGCTCGGCATCCAGTACGCCGGTCCGGTCCCGGGGCCGCGCCCGCTGATCGTCCGCAACGCCGGCCACTGGCTGTGGGAGGCGACCGGCGCGCACGAGGGTGACGCCCTCGACGGCATGGTCGCGGGCGGGGCCGACCGCTACTACCCGCGCACCCCGCTGCCCGGCCACGACGAGCGGATCCTGCTCGCGCACTCCCCGTACGGCGACCGGCGGGGCGCCCGGCGCCACCAGGAGACCTCCCTGTACCGCGCGCCGTCCGGCGCCTGGGTCTTCGCCTCGGGCACGCTCGCCTGGTCCCCGGCCCTCGACCGGCCGGGGCACGCCGACCCCCGGATCCAGCGGGCCACCGTCAATCTGCTCGACCGCGTCTGCAAACGCGCCTGACGGGGTGCGGGAGCCCTCGCCCGTCGGACCCGCCCGCACCACCCCGGCCGCCGTCCCGCCCGCACATACGGGAGAATCGACGTACCGTCCGGCCCTCTCCGCCACCGCCCTCCGGGAGTTTTCGCGGGAGCCGGGAGCGCCGCGGGCGTCCCTTCTGTCCAACCACGCGGAGGAACCGTGTCCGGATTCGTCGACAAGCCCGAGCCGATGCAGGTTCCGGGCCTGGTGCATCTGCACACCGGCAAGGTGCGCGAGCTGTACCGGAACGAGGCGGGCGACCTCGTGATGGTCGCCAGCGACCGCATCTCCGCCTACGACTGGGTGCTGCCCACCGAGATCCCGGACAAGGGCCGGGTGCTCACCCAGCTCTCCCTGTGGTGGTTCGACCAGCTCGCGGACCTGCTCCCCCACCATGTGCTGAGCACCGACCTCCCGGACGGCGCCCCCGCGGACTGGGCGGGCCGCACCCTGGTGTGCAGGTCGCTGAACATGATCCCGGTGGAGTGCGTGGCCCGCGGCTACCTCACCGGCTCGGGCCTCGCCGAGTACAACGAGAGCCGGACCGTCTGCGGACTGGCTCTGCCCGAGGGACTGGTCGACGGCTCCGAGCTGCCCGCCCCCATCTTCACCCCGGCCACCAAGGCCGCCGTCGGCGAGCACGACGAGAACGTCTCCTACGAGGAGGTCGCCCGCCAGGTCGGCGCGGACACCGCGGCGCAGCTGCGCCAGGCAACCCTCGCCGCCTACTCCCGCGCCCGCGACATCGCCCGGGACCGGGGCATCATCCTCGCGGACACCAAGTTCGAGTTCGGTTTCGACGGGGAGGGCCTGGTCATCGCGGACGAGGTGCTCACCCCGGACTCGTCCCGCTTCTGGCCGGCCGAGCAGTGGGAGCCGGGGCGCGCGCAGCCCTCGTACGACAAGCAGTTCGTCCGTGACTGGCTGACCTCGGCCGAGTCGGGCTGGGACCGCGAGAGCGAGCAGCCCCCGCCGCCGCTGCCGCGGCAGGTCGTGGACGCCACCCGTGCGAAGTACGTGGAGGCGTACGAGCGCCTGACGGGCACCACCTGGAGCTGAACGCGGGCCCGGGGCCGGGGCGCGTCCCCCGGCCCCCGCCCCCAGGGCACTCGCCCACGACGAAGGCCCCGGTCATCGACCGGGGCCTTCGTCCTCTGAGCGAACGACGAGGTTCGAACTCGCGACCTCAACCTTGGCAAGGTTGCGCTCTACCAACTGAGCTACGTTCGCCTGCTGCGCCGTGGCGCGAGCACCACTATACCCAACCTCGTTCCTGGGCGAGACGCACCGCGGTGTGCCGGTTCTCCGCGCCGAGCTTCGAGACGGCGGAGGAGAGGTAGTTCCGCACGGTCCCCTGGGACAGCCGGGCCCGCTCCGCGATCTCCGCGACGGGCGCCCCGTCGGCCGCCAGCTCCAGCACCTCCGCCTCGCGCGCGGTCAGCGGCGAGTCGCCGGCGGCGATCGCGTCGGCGGCCAACTCGGGGTCGACGTAGCGGTTTCCCCCGTGCACGGTGCGGATGATCTCCGCGAGCCGCTGGGCGCTGACGGTCTTGGGGACGAACCCCCGCACCCCCGCCGCGAGCGCCCGCTTGAGATGCCCCGGACGGCCGTGGCCGGTCACGATCAGCACCTGGCAGTCGGGCAGCTCCGTCCGCAGGGTTGTGGCGACCTTCACACCGTCCGCGCCGGGCATCTGGAGGTCGAGCACGGCGACGTCCGGGGCGTGTGCCCGCGCCATCGCCAGGGCCTCCGGCCCGGACGCGGCCTCGGCGACCACCAGGAGGTCGTCCTCCAGGGACAGCAGGGCGGCCAGCGCCCCGCGGATCAGGTGCTCGTCGTCGGCGAGCAGCAGCCGCACCACGTCGGTCACGACGCGACCTCCAGCACGGGCCGCGCGGTCAGCGGGACCTCCGCGACGAGCCGGAACTCGCCGTCCCCGGCCTCCCCGGCGTCCAGCGTGCCGTCCACCGCGGACAGCCGCTCCCGCAGCCCGGCCAGCCCCGTCCCGCCCGTACGGGACGACCCGTGGGGGGCCGCCGCCCCGTCGTTGCGCACCGTCAGCACCACACGCCCCTCCGGCCTCCGCACCGTGACGGTGCACTTCTTCGCGTCGCCGTGCCGCAGCACGTTGGTGGTCGCCTCCCGCACCACCCAGCCCAGGGCCGACTGCACCTCGGCGGGCAGCCCGTCGGTCTCGCCGCTGACCTCGCAGTCGATTCCGGCCGCCCTCAGCACTCCCCGCGCCCCGCTGAGTTCGGCCTCCAGGTCGGCCCTGCGGTAACCGCGCACGACCTCCCGCACCTCCCGCTGGGACTCCTGGGCGATGCGCTGCACCTCGATCATCTGCTCGACCGCCTCGGGCCGTTCGCGCCGCGCGAGCTGGACGGCCAGCTCGCTCTTCAGGGCGATCACGGCGAGGTTCCTGCCCATCACGTCGTGCAGGTCCCGGCCGAAGCGCAGCCGCTCCTCGGCGACCGCGAGCCGGGCCCGGGTCTCGCGCGCCTCGTCCAGGGCGTAGACGGCGTTGAGCAGCCAGATGGAGAAGCAGGAGGTGGCGGCGATGAAGCCGTTCGAGGCCGTCACGAACGCGGCCCTGGTGAGCGCGGCGAGGACGGGCGTGCCGAGCGCCCAGGTGACCAGGGCCGCGCCGGCCCCGAACCCGGCGACGAGCCAGACGACGCGCCGCCGCTGCTTCATGGCGAGGGCCATCATGCCCACGCCGTAGCAGAGCGTGGCGCCGAAGACCGCCCTGAGGACGGAGTCGACGTCGTCCCCGCCGGGGCCGTGCCGGGTGAGGACGAGGGCCATGACCGCGATCGCGGCGGTCACGGCGCCCAGCGCCCACAGCAGCCGCAGCGGCTGGGGACGCCGGCGGCACGTCCAGTCCAGGGCGCGGGAGACGATCACCATGGCCAGCGCGACGTGTCCGACGACCGGCACCATGAGCAGCAGCGCGAGCCGTGCCTCCAGCAGCCCGAAGGCCATCGCGCCGATCACCGCCGGCTCGGACAGCGCGATGAAGTAGAACGACCACCGCGTGTACGTCTCGACCTTCGCGGGTGTGCTCTTGCGCCCCCACCAGCCGCCCGGGCTTCCCATCCGCCGCTCCTGTCCCTGCCGATCTCCGGCGCCGCACCCGTCACCGCGGTGCCGGGTGTCGTCCGCCCCTGGTCAGCGCCTCAGCGCCGCGGCTCCCAGCGGAACCGCCGCCGTACAGCAAACACCGCCAGTGCGGTCCAGGCCAGCGCCACCGCGAGGGCCCCGAGGGACTCCCCGGCCGAGAGGCCGCCGGTCCAGCCGCCGCGCACCAGGGTGACGACCGGCGTCAGCGGGAGCAGCTCGCAGACGGACGCCAGACGGTCCGGGAACAGCTCCAGCGGGACGAACATCCCGGAGCCGAGCATCGAGACGAACATCAGCGGCATGGGCGTGACCTGGGCGCTCTCGCCGGTCCGGGTCCAGCTCGCGGTGGCGGCGGCGAGCGCCGCGCTCATCACGAGGCCCAGCAGAAGGCCGATCACGGCCAGATGCGGCGCGGAGGGCGCCGACAGGTCGAGCAGCACGGCGCAGCCCGCGATCAGCAGCAGGCACTGCAGCAGCCCGGTGAGGACGGCAGGCAGCGCGGCCCCGGAGAGGATCTCCGCGTCCCGCAGTTCGCCCGTGCGCAGCCGCTTCAGCACCAGCTCCTCGCGCCGGACGACGTAGACGCCGACGAGGGTGGAGTACACGGCGAACAGCAGCGAGAAGCCGACGGCGGCGGGCAGGACGAGCGTGCCGGGGGTGAGCCCGGCCTCCGCGAGGTTCATCTCCTCGGCGGCGGAACGCACGCTGAGCGGCATGATCAGCGGCACGAAGAGCCCGGCGACCAGGGCGCTCCTGTTGCGTCCCAGCAGCGTCAGTTCGGCCCGGGCCAGGGAGGCCATCCGGCCGGCCGGGGTGGTCGTGGTGGTGCTCATGCCGCGTACTCCTCCGTGGTGGCGCCGTTCGCCGCGGGGGCCGAGGCGTCCTTGGCGATGGTGAGGAAGGCCTCCTCCAGGGATGCCGAGCGCACGTCGAGGCGGCGCAGCTCCACGCCCGCGTCGCGCGCCCACACCAGCAGTGCGGTGGCCGAGCGCTGCAGGTCGTGGGTGCGCAGCCGGACGGTGCGGCCGTCCACGGCGTGGCCGGTCACGCCCATTCCGTCGAGCGGCGGGAGGTCGCCCAGGTGGTAGCCCTCGGGCAGGTCGAAGGTGATCCGGGACGGCTCGGTCGCGGTGACCTCCGCCGGGGTGCCGGTGACGGCGATCCGTCCGTCGTGCATGATCGCGAGCCGGTCGGCGAGGTTCTCGGCCTCCTCCAGGTAGTGCGTGGTGAGCAGCACGGTGGTGCCGGAGTCGCGCAGGGCGCTCACCAACTCCCACGTGTCACGGCGGCCTTCGGCGTCGAGTCCGGTGGTCGGCTCGTCGAGGAAGAGCACCTCGGGGTCGCCGAGCAGCGCGAGCGCGAGGTCCAGGCGCCGCCGCTGTCCGCCGGACAGCTGCTTGACCCGGACGTCGGACTTGGAGTCCAGGCCCACCATCGCCAGCACCTCCCGCTCGGGGCGTGCGCCGCTGACGCAGCCCGCCCACATGCGGGCGGTCTCGGCGACGGTCAGCTCGGAGGGGAAGCCCCCTTCCTGGAGCATCACGCCGGTGCGGTGCCGTACGGCGGCGCGCTCGGTGTACGGGTCGTGGCCGAGGACCCGTACCGCCCCGCCAGCGGGCGGGGCGAGTCCTTCGAGGAGTTCGACGGTGGAGGTCTTGCCGGCCCCGTTGGTGCCCAGCAGGGCGAAGATCTCTCCGCGCCGCACGGTGAAGTCGATCCCGCGCACCGCTTCGAACCCGCCCCCGTAGACGCGTCGCAGGCCCGTGACCTCGATCACGTTCTCAAGTCCGGTCGTTTGCATGCCTCGAGCATCCCGTCCGGGGCGAGGGTCCGGCAGTGCGCCGTGTCACCACCGGACATGACAAATGTCAGACGGCCTCGCGGAGCGGGCGCCTTGAGGCGGGTGCGTGAGGCGGGTACACGAAAGAACCCCGGTCCGATGGACCGGGGTCTTGTCCCGAGCGGACGACGAGGCTCGAACTCGCGACCTCAACCTTGGCAAGGTTGCGCTCTACCAACTGAGCTACGTCCGCATTGCCTCCGACCGGCTCTCACCGATCGGCGCGGGCACCAGCTTACCTGATCCACGACCGTGGAGGGTACGGCGGTGCAGAGCGGGTGACAGGAATTGCACACTGCGCCTTCCCCCTGGAAGGGGGATGTTCTACTACTGAACTACACCCGCATGTCCTCGGGCCGGGCCTTTTCTCGGCCTCGCCCCTCGGCGTGCTCCAGACTCTAGCTGATCAGCAGGGGGGCTGCGCAAGTCGGCTGCCGCGAGGGGACGGTGACCGGCCGTCGGCGGGCTCACCCGACCGGGGCCGGCTCCGTACGGGAGTGCGGTTCAGCGGGCCGCGGCGAACGCCTCGTAGACCCGCTTGGGGATGCGGCCGCGGGCGGGGACGTCCATCCGGTGCGCCTGCGCCCAGGCGCGCACGGCCGCCGGGTCCGGGGCGACCTCGGTCTGCCGGTAGACCTCGCCGGAGCGGGCGCGCTTGCGGCCGGCGTCCACGTAGGGCTCGAGCGCCTCGCGCAGTCTCCTGGCGTTCGCCTCGTTGAGGTCGATCTCGTACGACGTGCCGTCGAGTCCGAAGGCGATCGTTTCCGCCGCTTCCGAGCCGTCGATGTCGTCGAAGAGAGTGACCACGACCTTCTGCGCCACGAATATCGGTCCCTTCGTGCGGCACCTCTTCCGTCCGGACGTCCGTCATGACGTGCCGGTACGCCCCAGAGATGTCGGCTGTCCGCCTGTAATCGGGCTGAGTATCTGCTAATGACAATTCATTTGTACAGTGCCCGGCAATGCAATGGGAAGCCCGACTAAATCTGCCCGCGCGTCCGGGCGCAATAGCGATGCGCGGGAGAACACGGATCTTTCCCGGATCTTTTCCGGCAAGCCTCTCCGTGATGCCGAATTGTGACGGTGCTCACGTAGATTCCTACAACTCTACTCGCGTAGAAATTTTGTGCGGGTAGTCTGAAGGAACCTGCTCAGCACCACACACCGGGAGTGCCAGTGGCACGCGTCGTAGTCGACGTCATGCTCAAGCCGGAGATCCTCGACCCCCAGGGCCAGGCGGTGCAGCGCGCACTGCCGCGACTGGGTTTCGAAGGGATCTCGGACGTCCGTCAGGGAAAGCGATTCGAACTGGAAGTTGACGGGCCGGTCGACGAGGCCGCGCTCGCCCGTATCCACGATCTTGCGGAATCCTTCCTCGCCAACACCGTGATCGAGGACTTCACCGTCCGGGTCGAGGAAGTCGCGGAGGCTGCGAAGTGACCGCTCGTATCGGCGTCGTCACTTTCCCGGGCAGCCTCGACGACCGGGACACCCAGCGCGCGATCCGCGTCGCGGGCGCCGAGCCCGTCGCCCTCTGGCACAAGGACAAGGACCTCAAGCAGGTCGACGCCGTGGTGCTCTGCGGCGGTTTCAGCTACGGCGACTACCTGCGCGCCGGCGCCATCGCGCGCTTCTCGCCGGTCATGGACACCGTCATCGACCAGGCCAGGGCCGGCCTGCCGGTGCTCGGCATCTGCAACGGCTTCCAGATCCTCACCGAGGCGCACCTGCTCCCCGGCGGCATGCTGGGCAACGACCACCTGCACTTCATCTGCCGCGACCAGAAGCTGCGGGTGGAGAACGCGGACACCGCCTGGACCACCGACTACGCGGCCGGCCAGGAGATCCACATCCCGCTGAAGAACATGGACGGCCGCTACGTCGCCGACCGGTACACGCTGGACGAGCTGGAGGCCGAGGGGCGTGTCGCCTTCCGCTACCTCGACTTCAACCCGAACGGCTCGCTCAACGACATCGCCGGCATCACCAACGAGGCCGGGAACGTCGTCGGTCTCATGCCGCACCCCGAGCACGCCGTCGAGTCGCTGATCGGTACGGGCCGTACCGACGGCCTGCCCTTCTTCACGTCGATCCTCAAGAAGCTGGTCAACGCATGAGCCGGACGCCTCTGGACACGGTCGAGCACGCGGCCGTCACCCCCGACGTCGAGCTGCCCTGGGCCGAGCTGGGCCTGAAGAAGGACGAGTACGAGCGGGTGGTGGAGATCCTCGGCCGCCGTCCCACCGGCGCCGAGCTCGCCATGTACTCCGTCATGTGGTCCGAGCACTGCTCGTACAAGTCCTCCAAGGTGCACCTGCGCCAGTTCGGCGAGAAGGCCCCCGAGTCCGACGCGCTGCTCGTCGGCATCGGCGAGAACGCGGGCGTGGTGGACGTCGGCCAGGGCTACGCGGTCACCTTCAAGGTCGAGTCGCACAACCACCCGTCGTACGTCGAGCCCTACCAGGGCGCGGCCACCGGCGTGGGCGGCATCGTGCGCGACATCATCGCGATGGGCGCGCGCCCGGTCGCGGTCGTGGACCCGCTGCGCTTCGGCGCCGCCGACCACCCCGACACCAAGCGCGTGCTGCCCGGCGTGGTCGCCGGCATCGGCGGCTACGGCAACTGCCTGGGCCTGCCCAACATCGGCGGCGAGGTCGTCTTCGACGCCTGCTACCAGGGCAACCCGCTGGTCAACGCGGGTGCGATCGGTGTCATGCGGCACGAGGACATCCACCTCGCCAAGGCGTCCGGCGCGGGCAACAAGGTCATCCTGTACGGCGCCCGCACCGGCGGCGACGGCATCGGCGGCGCGTCGATCCTGGCCTCCGAGACCTTCGACGACGCCAAGCCCTCCAAGCGTCCCGCCGTCCAGGTCGGCGACCCCTTCCAGGAGAAGCTCCTCATCGAGTGCACCCTGGAGGCGTTCCGGGAGAAGCTGGTCGTCGGCATCCAGGACCTCGGCGCGGCCGGCCTGTCCTGCGCCACCTCCGAGCTGGCCTCCAACGGCTCCGGCGGCATGCGCGTCACCCTCGACGACGTGCCCCTGCGCGACTCCACGCTCTCGCCCGAGGAGATCCTCATGAGCGAGTCGCAGGAGCGCATGTGCGCCGTCGTGGAGCCGGAGAAGGTCGACCGGTTCCTCGAGATCTGCGACAAGTGGGACGTCATCGCCACCGTCATCGGCGAGGTGACCGACGGCGACCGCCTGGAGATCTACTGGCACGGCGAGAAGATCGTCGACGTCGACCCGCGCACGGTCGCCCACGACGGCCCGGTCTACGAGCGGCCCTACACCCGCCCGTCCTGGCAGGACGAGCTGCAGGCGGACGACGCGAACAAGCTGCCCCGGCCGCGGACCGGCGAGGAGCTGAAGGACCAGGTCCTCAAGCTGGTCGGCTCGCCCAACCAGGCGTCGAAGCAGTGGATCACCCAGCAGTACGACCGCTTCGTACAGGGCAACACCGTCCTCGCCCAGCCCGAGGACTCCGGGATGATCCGCATCGACGAGGAGTCCGGCCTCGGCGTCGCGATCGCCACCGACGGCAACGGCCGGTACGCCAAGCTCGACCCCTACACGGGCGCGCAGCTCGCCCTCGCCGAGGCCTACCGCAACGTGGCGACGACCGGCGCCAAGCCGCTCGCCGTCTCCGACTGCCTGAACTTCGGCTCCCCGGAGGACCCGGCGGTCATGTGGCAGTTCGCCGAGGCCGTGCGCGGTCTGGCGGACGGCTGCCGGCAGCTCGGCACGCCGGTGACCGGCGGCAACGTCTCGCTCTACAACCAGACGGGCGAGGCCGCCATCCACCCGACGCCGGTGGTCGCCGTCCTCGGCGTCATCGACGACGTGGCCCGCCGCACCCCGGTCGCCTTCCAGGAGGAGGGCCAGCTGCTGTACCTCCTCGGCGACACCCGCGAGGAGTTCGGCGGCTCGGCCTGGTCGCAGGTGATCCACGACCACCTCGGCGGCCTGCCCCCGCGGGTCGACCTGGAGCGTGAGCGGCTGCTCGGCGAGATCCTGATCTCCGCCTCCCGCGACGGCATGATCGACTCCGCGCACGACCTGTCGGACGGCGGTCTGATCCAGGCGGTCGTCGAGTCGGCCCTGCTCGGCGGCAAGGGCGCGCGTCTGGTGGTGCCCGACGGGCTGGACGCGTTCACCTTCCTGTTCTCCGAGTCGGCCGGCCGCGCGATCGTCGCCGTGCCGCGCTCGGAGGAGGTCCGCTTCAACGACATGTGCGGTGCGCGCGGCCTGCCGGCCACCCGCGTCGGCGTCGTGGACGGCGACACGGTCGAGGTCCAGGGCGAGTTCTCGCTCACCCTGGCCGAACTGCGCGAGACCCACGAGGGGACGATCCCGGCGCTGCTGGCCTGACCCCTCCCGGCCGGCCCACGCCCGGCCCTTCCGGAGCCCCCGCCCCTTCCGGCGGGGGCTCCGTCGTGTCCGGGGCCACAGATGTCCATAGTGTCCACAGGCTCTTGCGCGGGATTACGTAGTTACGTAATCTCAAATTCGTGGAACTGGAAGAGCGCATGACCGAGCTGGAGCGCCGACTGGCGGCGCTCGAAGCGGCCGACCGTACGGCCCCCCGCGTGGGGGAGGGCGACTTCTGGGCCCTGGAGGGGCTCAAGGAGCAGCTCGCCGAGCTGAAGGCGGCCGACGGAGGCGTGCTGTTCACCGGCGCGGTGCGGCTGCCGACCGGCGAGCGGTACGACTGGCAGCACGGCGCGCTCACCTCGGACCTGCTCACCTACGAGTGGCCGGACGCGGCGGAGTCCTTCGCCGCCCTCGGCCACCCGGTCCGGCTCCGGCTGCTCCGCGAGATAACCGGCGGCCGCCGCACCGCCGCCGAACTGGCGGAGCTGGACGACATTGGCACGACCGGGCAGATCTACCACCACCTGCGCCAGCTCACCGCCGCCGGCTGGCTGCGCACCACCGGCCGGGGCCGCCACGAGGTCCCGGCGGGCCGGGTGGTGCCGCTGCTGGTGGCGCTGGCGGCGGCACGGCACTGACGCACCGACGAGCACTGGGGGAAGCATGTCCGCACGCAAACTCGCCAAGACCGCCTACCGCGGGCTCCTCATCGCCTTCTTCGCCCTGGTGACCGCCCACGTGACGCTGGACCTCGGCCATCCGGTGTGGTGGGACTTCCTGCCGCTGCTGCTGGCCCACGTCGTACTGGTCGTCGCCAACCGGTGGGGCGGAGCCCCGGACAGCCCCCGTGCCGCCCGGGAGCCCGTCGAGGTCGAGCCGCCGGTCACCGGCCGCTGGATCGCGCTGAACAGCCCCGCGGACCACACCCCGAGCCACCACACCCATGCCTACGGCCAGACCTTCGCCATCGACGTCGTCGCCGAGCCCGAGCCGGGCTCCCGTCCGGCGTTCCGCGCGCTGTGGCCGATGGCCCGCCGCAACGGCGACTTCCCCGCCTACGGCGCCCCGCTGCACGCGGTGGGCGACGCCACCGTCGTCCGGGCCACCGACCGGGCGCGCGACCACCTCAGCCGCGGCTCCCTGCCCGCGCTGGCGTACCTGATGCTCCTCGAGGCGAACGTGCGGGACCTGTTCGGCGCCGGGAGGATCATCGGCAACCACGTGATCCTCGACCTCGGCGACGGCGCCTACGCGCTCTACGCCCACCTCCGGCGCGGCTCCCTGACCGTCGGCGAGGGCGACCGGGTGCGCGCGGGCCAGGTGATCGCCCAGGTCGGCAACTCGGGCAACTCCACCGAACCCCACCTGCACTTCCAGCTCATGGACGGACCCGACCCGGACACCGCGCGGGGCATCCCCTTCACCTGGCGCGGCACAGGCGTCCCCCGCAACAACGAGGTGTTCGAGGTCCCGGCACAGCGGGCCGGCGCCCGCGCATAGGCTTCCGCCATGCCACCGGCCAGGAAACGCCCCCGCTCCTACGACCCCGCCAGGACCCGCGCCGCCGTCCTGGCCCAGTTCGGGCACGTACGCACGGCGGTCCGCGCCCTCACCCCGGAGCAGCTCGCCGCGCCGACCCGGCTCGGCGACTGGACCGTCCGGCAGCTGGTCGCCCACATCGGCACCGCGCTGCTGGCCGTGGACCGGCTGCTGGACGAGCCGGAGCCCGCCCGGCAGGACGCGCGGCTCCTCGACTGGCCCTCGGCCGTCGCCGCCGACGCCGGCGCCATTGCGGACACCGCGCACCGGCTCGCGGCCGGCCACCCCGACCTCGACGCCTACCTCGCGGACGCCGAGCGGCGCTTCACCGCCCGCCTCGACACCCACCCCGGCGGCAGGCTGCTCCCGACCAGCGCGGGCGCCCTGCCCCTCGCCGACTACGTCGTCACCCGCGCCGTGGAGCTCGTCGTCCACACCGACGACCTGAACGCCGCGGTCCCCGGCCTGGACGTCCCGTACGACCGGCAGGCGCAGGCCACCTGCGTCCGGCTGCTGGCCGACGTGCTCGCCGCGAAGGCGCCCGGCGGCTCGACGGAGGTGCGCGTCCCGCCGTTCGCCGTGGTCCAGTGCGTCGAAGGCCCCCGGCACACCCGGGGCACCCCGCCGAACGTCGTCGAGACCGACCCGCTCACCTGGATCCGGCTGGCCGGCGGCCGTCTCTCCTGGCCGGACGCCGTGGCCTCCGCCGCGGTCGGCGCCAGCGGCGAGCGCGCGGACCTCGGGCCGTACCTGCCGCTGCTCGGCTGAGCAGCGGGCACGTAACGGGGGAACCACTCGCTCCGCCCTTCCGTCGGAACGGCATGGACCGACACAAGCACACCGCGCGCAGGACCCTGACGGCCGTCGCCGTGCTCGTCGTCCCGCTCGCCGCGGCCTGCGGCAGCGAGAAGGCGGGCGCCGGCAGCGGCGCCGCCGAGGCGGAGCGGCCGGTCACCGGCGTCCGCTGGACCGTCGACAGCGTCACCGTCGACGGCGCCACCCACCGTGCCCCCGACGGAGCCCACCTCACCCTCGGCGAGGACGGCCGGGCCACCGGCAGCTACGGCTGCAACCTCTTCGAGGCCCGCGTCCGCACCGACGGCGACCGCGTCCGCATCACCGGCCCGGAGACCACCCTGCGGGCCTGCGACGAGCAGGTCATGCGGGGCGAGAGCGCCGTCTCCCGCGTCCTGGCCGCCGGAGAGCTCAAGGCCGACGTGGCGGGCGGCCGCCTGACGCTGACCGCCGCGTCCGGAGACACCGTGCGCCTCAGCGAGACCGAGGACAGCCCGTTGCACGGCACCCGCTGGAGCGTCACCACCCCCGACGGCGCCGGCCGCGCCCACCTCACCTTCGACGAGAAGCGCGGCGCGGTCTCCGGGAACCTGGGCTGCAACCAGGTGAACGCCGACGCCACCGTGCGCGACGGCCATATCACCCTCGGCGTCCCGTCCCTGACCCGAATGATGTGCGAAGACTCACTCATGGACGCCGAGAAGGCTTTGACGAAGCTCTTCAACGGCACCGCCGCCTACGCCGTCGACGGCGACACCCTCACCCTGACCAGCGAAAACGGCACCGAGATGCGGGCCGTCGCGGCCCGCTGACCCACCCGCGGGCCCGCATCCCGCATTCGGATCAGCGGCCGGTCTCGCCTACACTCGGTGGCGTGCCACGTGGTGACGGACGACTCAACCACGACCTGCTCCCCGGAGAGAAGGGCCCCCAGGACGCCTGCGGCGTCTTCGGTGTCTGGGCTCCGGGTGAAGAGGTCGCCAAGCTCACGTACTTCGGGCTCTACGCCCTCCAGCATCGGGGCCAGGAATCCGCGGGAATCGCGGTCAGCAACGGCTCCCAGATCCTCGTCTTCAAGGACATGGGCCTGGTGTCCCAGGTCTTCGACGAGACCTCCCTCGGCTCCCTCCAGGGTCACATCGCGGTCGGTCACGCCCGCTACTCGACCACCGGCGCCTCCGTGTGGGAGAACGCCCAGCCGACGTTCCGCGCCACCGCGCACGGATCCATCGCGCTCGGGCACAACGGCAACCTGGTGAACACGGCGCAGCTCGCCGGCATGGTCGCCGAGCTCCCCAAGGAGAACGGCCGCGCGCCCAAGGTGGCCGCGACCAACGACACCGACCTGATCACCGCCCTGCTGGCCGGCCAGCGCGCCGCCGACGGCGAGCCGGTGACCGTGGAGCAGGCCGCACACGTGGTCCTGCCCAAGGTCCAGGGCGCCTTCAGCCTCGTCTTCATGGACGAGAACACCCTCTACGCGGCCCGCGACCCGCAGGGCATCCGCCCGCTGGTCCTCGGCCGGCTGGAGCGCGGCTGGGTGGTCGCCTCCGAGTCCGCCGCCCTCGACATCTGCGGCGCGAGCTATGTACGCGAGATCGAGCCGGGCGAGTTCGTCGCCATCGACGAGAACGGACTGCGAACGTCCCGATTCGCGGAAGCGAAGCCCAAGGGCTGCGTCTTCGAGTACGTGTACCTGGCCCGCCCCGACACCGACATCGCCGGCCGGAACGTCTACCTCTCGCGCGTCGAGATGGGCCGCCGTCTCGCCGCCGAGGCCCCGGCCGAGGCCGACCTGGTGATAGCGACGCCGGAGTCCGGCACCCCCGCCGCCATCGGCTACGCGGAGGCCTCCGGCATCCCGTTCGGCGCCGGCCTGGTCAAGAACGCGTACGTCGGCCGTACGTTCATCCAGCCCTCGCAGACCATCCGGCAGCTGGGCATCCGCCTGAAGCTGAACCCGCTCAAGGAAGTCATCAAGGGCAAGCGCCTGGTCGTGGTCGACGACTCGATCGTGCGCGGCAACACCCAGCGGGCCCTGGTCCGCATGCTCCGTGAGGCGGGCGCCGCCGAGGTCCACATCCGGATCTCCTCGCCGCCCGTGAAGTGGCCCTGCTTCTTCGGCATCGACTTCGCCACCCGCGCCGAGCTGATCGCCAACGGCATGACCATCGAGGAGATCGGCACCTCCCTGGGCGCCGACTCCCTGGCGTACATCTCCCTCGACGGCATGATCGAGGCGACCACCATCGCCAAGCCCAACCTGTGCCGCGCCTGCTTCGACGGCGAGTACCCGATGGAGCTGCCCGACCCCGAGCTCCTCGGCAAGCAGCTGTTGGAGACCGAGCTGGCCGCCGGCACCGCCGCCCCGGCCGCGGTCGACGCGATCCGCCGCCCGTAAGCCCTGACGGACGACACGAAAGCTCTCACAGCCATGTCCCAGAACACTGGTGCCAGTTACGCAGCGGCGGGCGTCGACATCGAAGCGGGCGACCGCGCGGTCGAGCTGATGAAGGAGTGGGTGAAGAAGACCCGGCGCCCCGAGGTCCTCGGCGGCATCGGCGGATTCGCCGGCCTCTTCGACGCCTCCGCCCTGAAGAACTACGAGCGCCCGCTGCTCGCCTCCGCCACGGACGGCGTCGGCACCAAGGTCGACATCGCGCGCCGGATGGGCGTGTACGACTCCATCGGCCACGACCTGGTCGCGATGGTCATGGACGACATCGTGGTGTGCGGCGCCGAGCCGCTGTTCATGACCGACTACATCTGCGTCGGCAAGGTCCACCCCGAGCGCGTCGCCGCCCTCGTGAAGGGCATCGCGGAGGGCTGTGTGCTGGCCGGATGCGCCCTGGTGGGCGGCGAGACGGCCGAGCACCCGGGTCTGCTGGGCCCGGACGACTTCGACGTCGCCGGCGCCGGTACGGGCGTGGTGGAGGCCGACCGGCTGCTCGGCGCGGACCGCATCCGTTCGGGTGACGCGGTGATCGCCATGGCGTCCTCCGGGCTGCACTCCAACGGCTACTCGCTCGTCCGGCACGTGCTGCTGGAGCGGGCCGGTCTCGCCCTCGACGCCCGGATCGACGAGCTGGGCCGCACCCTCGGTGAGGAACTGCTGGAGCCCACCAAGATCTACTCGCTGGACTGCCTGGCGCTGATCCGCACCACCGAGGTGCACGCGTTCAGTCACGTCACCGGCGGTGGGCTGGCGGCCAACCTGGCCCGGGTGATCCCCGACGGGCTGCACGCCACGGTGGACCGCTCCACCTGGACGCCCGCTCCGGTGTTCGACCTGGTCGGACGGACCGGTTCGGTCGAGCGGCTGGAGCTGGAGAAGACGCTGAACATGGGCGTCGGCATGATCGCGATCGTGCCGCAGGAATCCGTCGACGTGGCGCTCACCACGCTGGCCGACCGCGGCGTGGACGCCTGGGTGGCCGGCGAGATCACCGAGCGCGGTGACCACATCACGGGTGCGGCTCTTGTCGGTGACTACGCGAACTGAGCACCTGGTCGTTGCCCGCACGGTGAACGTGCGGGCAACGCACCGGCCGACGAGGCCGGTCCGGGCAGCACTGAACCCGGCGGGTGACCGGGATCACCGACCGGGTTCATGCATCACGCAAGGTCAGGCACCGCGACGCTGTTGCGAGGACGGGCCGTCCTCGTCCTCCTCGTCGTCCTCGTAGAGGTCGGCGTACCGTGCGTACAGGTCGTCGTCTTGCTCATCGTCCTCGAAACGGTCACCGTTCGGTGACTGATTCGATGTCGATGCGCCCAGCTCCTCGGCCAGGCGTGAGAGGTCAGTCCCACCGCTGTTGTACTTCAGCTGGCGGGCGACCTTCGTCTGCTTGGCCTTGGCCCGGCCGCGCCCCATGGCTCGACCCCCTCAACGACGGGGCTCGACGGCCCCAGAGTCTTGACACGCGTTCATGGTCCAGAACGGGCTCTCCATGGAGAGACCGGTCCGTAGGGCTTCCACGGTACCTGAGCCCGCGCCCATACGGTACGTCGCCCGTATGACGTGCCCGCGCCCAGGACCGTCGAGGCGCCCCGTCCTCGCTGGTCAACCGCGATAATAACCACTTATCGACGGTCGACCCGCCGGGAGAAGTGAGAGTTCTCTCCAAGTGCCCCCCGGCGGGTACCGCTCATGTGTGCGAAAGCGCCTCGATCGGGGGTGCTTTCGCACCGGCCTCACCGCCGCGGACGCGCCTCCGCCATCCGCTGCTCGGCGATCCGGTCGGCCGCGGCGGCCGGCGGAATACCGTCCTCCTTCGCACGTGCGAATATGGCGAGCGTGGTGTCGAAGATCTTCGACGCCTTCGCCTTGCACCGGTCGAAGTCGAAGCCGTGCAGCTCGTCGGCGACCTGGATCACGCCGCCGGCGTTCACCACGTAGTCCGGCGCGTAGAGGATCCCGCGGTCGGCGAGGTCCTTCTCCACGCCCGGGTGGGCGAGCTGGTTGTTGGCCGCGCCGCAGACCACCTTGGCGGTCAGCACCGGCACGGTGTCGTCGTTCAGGGCGCCGCCGAGCGCGCACGGGGCGTAGACGTCCAGGCCCTCGGTGCGGATCAGCGCCTCGGTGTCGGCCGCCGCCGACACGCCCTCGGGGTGCCGGTCGAGGATCCGGCGGACGGCGTCCTCGCGCACGTCGGTGATCACGACCTCGGCGCCCTCGGCCCGCAGGTGCTCCACCAGGTGGTGCCCGACCTTGCCCACGCCCGCGATGCCGACCTTGCGGTCCCGCAGCGACGGGTCGCCCCACAGGTGCTGGGCGGCGGCCCGCATGCCCTGGTAGACGCCGTAGGAGGTGAGCACCGAGGAGTCGCCCGCGCCGCCGTTCTCGGGGGAGCGGCCGGTGGTCCAGCGGCACTCCCGGGCGACGACGTCCATGTCGGCGACGTAGGTGCCGACGTCGCAGGCGGTGACGTAACGGCCGCCGAGGGAGGCGACGAACCGGCCGTAGGCCAGCAGCAGTTCCTCGGTCTTGATGCGCTCCGGGTCGCCGATGATCACGGCCTTGCCGCCGCCGTGGTCGAGACCGGCCATGGCGTTCTTGTACGACATTCCGCGCGCCAGGTTCAGCGCGTCGGCGACGGCCTCCTCCTCGGAGGCGTACGGGTAGAAGCGCGTGCCGCCCAGGGCGGGGCCCAGGGCGGTGGAGTGGAGGGCGATGACGGCCTTGAGGCCGCTGGCACGGTCCTGGCAGAGCACGACTTGTTCGTGGCCGCCCTGGTCCGAACGGAACAGGGTGTGCAGGACGCCGTCAGATACGTCGGTCACTGTGGTGACTCCTGAGTAAGTAGCGGCGGGTGGGACGGGCTCCCGTACGGGTGGCGGGGGCTGTGGCACGAGAGTAGATCCTCGCGCGCCCGACGGCGCCACTGTGTCCCGGATCACCTCCGTCCGGAGTACCGCGTGCGGCGATCTGCCGGATTTGCCACCCGTCCGGGCGGGGGCCGGGCAGGTTTTCGCAGCGGTCCGCGGGGGAGGGAGCAGAACGTGACCAAGGTGTCCTCGGTGATCGTCCCCTACGCCTCCTACCTGCGCGTGTACGAACCGCTGGCCGCCTTCCCCGAGCCGGAGCGCGGCCACTGGGAGCGGTACGCCCGCCGGCCCGGCCTCCCCTCCTACCAGGACGAGCTGCGCCGGTCGCTGGCCGACCTGGCGCCCACCCCGCCGGTGCCCGTCCCGGTGCACGAGAGCGAGGACGCGTTCGTGCTGGAGACGGACGGCGAGGTCCGCGTCTGTCCGTGGCGCACCCGGCTGCGCGGCTGGCAGGCCCTGGGGGAGCTCGCGGAGGAGTATCCGCTGCCGGTCCTGGACGCCCTGCTGCCCCCGGTCGTGCGGCACCAGACGAGCCGGGACTACGAGCGGTGGCTGGCCGAGCACCCCGACGCGCGGCCGTGGATCCGCACCTCCACCTGGCAGGTGCCGATCAACTGGTTCGTGCTCTTCGCCGACGAGGAGCGCGAGTACGCCGAGGCCTCCGCCGGGGAGGACCCGGTCCTTCGCTATCGCACGCCCATGGTCCAGGCGCGGCGCCGGGTGGCGCGGGGGCTGCGGACGCTGCGGGACGCCGTGGACGAGAGCCTGCTGATCGACGGCCTGGTGGACGTCGGCCGCTGGCTGGAGGAGTTCCACCCGCGCTCGCTGGTCGAGCTGGACTACGGGGGCCTCGTGCACGCCCTGCCGGCCGGCGCCCTGGAGGGCGATCATTCGGCGGCCGACGTCGGTGAGGGGATCGCGGCGCTGCGGCGGGGCGACGAAGGGGACGCGGCAGAGGCCTACGGGCGGCTCGTCGAGCGCTGGCGCGCGGTGCGTGACCTGCGCTCGGCGAACTGACGTTTGACCAAACGCTCTTCTTGGGGTTTTGTCTTCGCCCTGAGGTGGTTGAAGTCGCGTCAGTCCTGAGGCGACATCGGACGTAGCGGCTGTTCCGGGCGTACGTCTCAAGCGTGTCAAGCGTGACGGACCGCACGTACAAGACCCTTGCGTCCCTTGCCCCTCCTCATGCCAAAATAGGACAAGGAGTCCGGGGAGGACTCCTCCGTCCTGCTGTGCTCCACTATGGGCGGAATCTCAGCATTGCACGCTTTGGGGGGTCCGGTGACTCCTGCACGCTGCTGTGACTGATCGTCACAGGGGCGTGACTGTCCGCTATGGCATGGTCCATCGGCTTCCGCGGCTGATGAACACCTGGGAGGGCAATTCCATCGGTTTGGCCGACGTGGCTGGACAGATGGTGTAGTTGTAGTGCCGAGGACAAGCCGTTCGTCCTATAACCGACTCGACTCGCGTCCGCCATTTCGGGCAACGCGGGTCAAGGTGCAGAATTTAGAGGAAAGAACCGAGAAGGTTCGGTTCTCCCGAGGAGGCCGCTCATGACCGCTCGCACCCCTGATGCCGAGCCGCTGCTGACCCCCGCTGAGGTTGCCACCATGTTCCGCGTCGACCCGAAGACGGTCACGCGCTGGGCGAAGGCCGGCAAGCTCACGTCGATCCGCACGCTCGGCGGGCACCGCCGCTACCGCGAGGCCGAGGTCCGCGCACTGCTCGCGGGTATCCCGCAGCAGCGCAGCGAGGCCTGAACCTGCATGAACCGGGCAGAACCGGCTGGTCCCCCACCGGCCGTGACGCCCGCGACTTTTAGCTCCAAGCGACGCGGGGACTGCCCCAACAGCCCCCTCGCCCAACGGACTCAGAGCTTCACAGCCAACTGAACACCGGGTGCGTCGTCGATCGCGCTGGACTCCGCCGGGTCCAGCGCGATCTTTTTTGTGCGTCGGCGGCGGGTGCGCCCGCAGGTCCTGACGGCCTCAACGGCCCTCCGTGCGCGCGGGTTTGCCGGAGTCCGAGGGCGCCTGTGGGCTTGGCCCCGAGCGGGGTCGGCGCGGAGTCTTCGGGGCAGTGCAATTGCACATATTAAATTGACCTGTTGTAGGCGGGGTGTAAGTTCCACCATGGTGAAAACTCATGCGGTGACACCCGTCACATACCGGCCGGGTTGTTGAGCTCACGGCATATGCGCTAGAGGGAACGTGGATCGACGGCGGCTGGTTCCTCCGGGCCCTCGACCGGTTCGGACGGCTCGGCGGCCTCGGCGCCGTCGAAGGGCGCGGAGTCCGTCGCCAGGCGCTGCAGACGATGGCAGACCGGGCAGTGCCGGGTGAGATGGCGGTACGACGACGCGGCCGCGAGGTGCGCGCGGAGCAGGGCCCGCGTCTCGTGCCTGGCCGATGCCGCCATACGCCGCCTCCAGGTCCCCTGCGGACACGTGCCCTGTTCCTGGAGTACCGGGGGGCCGACGGGCCGTCAAGACGGCGCAGGGGCCCGCGACAGGGGCTGTGAGCCCTCTCCGGGCCACGGGCCTGCTGCGGAGTCCTCCGGGCGGCCCCGGGGCGCCGGACGGTTCTCCACATGCGGAAGGCCCGCCATCCCTTACGGGGGGCGGGCCTTCCGGTATGCGGTCCTGACGGGATTTGAACCCGCGGCCTCCACCTTGACAGGGTGGCGAGCACTCCAAACTGCTCCACAGGACCAGGATCGCTGCGCTTTTCCTGCGTTGCGCTGCGAGAAGGACTGTACAGGAGCGGGAGCCCCCTGGTCGAACTCACCCTGTGTGCGGGCCCCGTCACGGCGCCGCGGCGTCGATCGCCTTCACGATCCGCTTGTCCGACACCGGGTACGCCGTGCCCAGGGCGTGGGCGAAGTAGCTGACCCGCAGTTCCTCGATCATCCAGCGGATGTCCCGCACCTGCTGCGGCACCGGCCGCCCCTGCGGCATCTGTTCCAGCAGCCAGGCGTACTCGTCCTGCATCTCGTGGACCTTCGCCATGCGCGTGGTGTCCCGCTGCACGTTCGTCGGCATCTGCTGGAGCCGGCGGTCCGCGGCCACCAGGTACCGCATCAGGTCGGGCAGTCGGCGCAGCCCCGTCTCCGTCACGAAACCCGGCCGCACCAGCCCGTCGAGCTGCGTGCGGACGTCCTGGAGGTTCGGCAGCAGCGCGGGGCTGCGGACGCCCTTCAGGCGGCGCTCACAGGCCTGCCAGGCGGCCAGCACCTGCTGGACCTGGCCGACCGCCCGGACCGTCGTGTCGACGATCTCCGCGCGCACCTTGTCGAACAGCTTCCGGTACGACTCCTCGTCCCACACCGGGCCGCCGAAGTCCGCGATCAGCTGGTCCGCCGCGGCCATGGCGCAGTCGTCGAACAGCGCCTGCACCGAGCCGTGCGGATTGGCGGACAGGGCGAGCTTCTGAGGGTTGGCCAGCTTTTCGGAAGCGAACTTCGCGGGGTTGACCGGGATGCCCAGCAGGATCAGCCGCCGGGTGCCCTTCCACATCGCCTCCGCCTGCTCGGCCTCCGAGTCGAACAGCCGCACCGACACCGAGTCGCCGTCGTCCACCAGCGCCGGGTACGCCTTCACCGGCTGGCCGGCCCGACGGGTCTCGAACACCCGGGTGAGCGAACCGATCGTCCAGTCCGTCAGTCCCCTGCGCTCCAGCGACTCCCCGCCCCGGCGCTGCGCCGTGGCGGCGGCCGCCTGCGACAGCGCCTTGCGCGCCTTGGGCCGCAGCTGGAGCTTGAGCGCCTCCAGGTCCTTGTCCTCGGCGAGCGTGCGGCGCCGCTCGTCGACGATCCGGAACGTCACCTTCAAGTGGTCCGGGACGCGGGACCAGTCGAAGTCGTCCGCCTCGAACGGCACGCCGACCATCCGCTTCAGCTCGCGGGCCATCGTGACGGTCAGCGGCTCCTGCAGCGGCACCGCGCGCTCCAGGAACGCCTTCGCGTAGTTCGGCGCGGGGACGTAGTTGCGCCGGATCGGCTTGGGCAGGGAGCGGATCAGCTCGGTGACGACCTCTTCCCGCAGACCCGGGATCTGCCAGTCGAAGCCCTCGTCCGTGACCTGGTTCAGCACCTGGAGCGGGATGTGGACGGTGACGCCGTCCGCGTCCGCCCCGGGCTCGAACTGGTACGTCACACGGAACTTGAGCGGGCCCTGGCGCCAGGAGTCGGGGTAGTCGGCCTTGGTGACCGCGTCCGCCGACTCACGGATCAGCATCTCCCGCTCGAAGTCGAGGAAGTCGGGCTGCTCGCGCCGCTTGTGCTTCCACCACGAGTCGAAGTGCGCCCCCGACACCACGTGCTCGGGGATCCGCTGGTCGTAGAAGTCGAAGAGGGTCTCGTCGTCGACCAGGATGTCCCGGCGCCGCGCCCGGTGCTCCAGCTCCTCGACCTCGGTCAGCAGCTTGCGGTTGTCCGCGAAGAACTTGTGGTGCGTGCGCCAGTCGCCCTCGACCAGGGCGTTGCGGATGAACAGCTCGCGGGACAGCTCCGGGTCGATCCGGCCGTAGTTCACCTTCCGCTGCGCCACGATCGGCACGCCGTACAGCGTGACCTTCTCGTACGCCATCACGGCCGCCTGGTCCTTCTCCCAGTGCGGCTCGCTGTAGGTGCGCTTGATCAGGTGCTCCGCGAGCGGCTCCACCCATTCCGGCTCGATCTTCGCGTTGACCCGCGCCCACAGCCGGGACGTCTCCACCAGCTCCGCCGACATCACGAACCGCGGCGGCTTCTTGAACAGGGCGGAGCCCGGGAAGATGGCGAACTTGGCGTTGCGCGCGCCGAGATACTCGTTGCGTCCGCCGTCGCGCCGGCCGCCCTGTCCGGAGTCCTTGGACTCCTTCACGTCCTTCATGCCGATGTGCGAGAGCAGCCCGGACAGCAGCGAGACGTGGATGCGGTCGGCGGGGGCGTCCTGGTCGTCGAGGTGCATGCCCATCTGCTTGGCGACGGTCCGCAGCTGGGCGTAGATGTCCTGCCACTCGCGGATCCGCAGGAAGTTCAGGTACTCCTGCTTGCACATCCGCCGGAACGACGACGAACCGCGCTCCTTCTGCTGCTCGCGGATGTACCGCCACAGGCTGAGGAAGGCGAGGAAGTCGCTGGTCTCGTCACGGAACCGGGCGTGCTGCTGGTCGGCCTGCGTCTGCTTGTCGGAGGGCCGCTCGCGCGGGTCCTGGATCGACAGGGCGGCCGCGATGACCATGACCTCGCGGACGCAGCCGTTGCGCTCGGCCTCCAGCACCATGCGCGCCAGCCGGGGGTCCACCGGCAGCTGGGCCAGCTTCCGGCCGGTCTGCGTGAGGCGCTTGCGCGGGTCCTTCTGCGTGGGGTCCAGCGCACCGAGCTCCTGGAGCAGCTGGACGCCGTCGCGGATGTTGCGGTGGTCCGGCGGGTCGATGAAGGGGAACTTCTCGATCTCGCCCAGGCCGGCGGCCGTCATCTGGAGGATGACCGAGGCGAGGTTGGTCCGCAGGATCTCCGCGTCGGTGAACTCCGGACGGGACAGGAAGTCGTCCTCGCTGTACAGCCGGATGCAGATGCCGTCCGAGGTGCGGCCGCAGCGGCCCTTGCGCTGGTTGGCGCTGGCCTGCGAGATCGGCTCGATCGGCAGCCGCTGCACCTTGGTGCGGTGGCTGTAGCGCGAGATGCGGGCGAAGCCCGGGTCGATGACGTACTTGATGCCGGGGACGGTGAGGGAGGTCTCGGCCACGTTGGTCGCCAGCACGATCCGGCGTCCGCCGTGCGGCTGGAACACCCGGTGCTGTTCGGCGTGCGACAGCCGGGCGTACAGCGGCAGTACCTCGGTGGAGCGGTACCGCTTCCTGGTCAGCGCGTCCGCGGTGTCCCGGATCTCCCGCTCACCGGAGAGGAACACCAGGATGTCGCCGGGTCCCTCCGCCATCAGCTCCTCGACGGCGTCGGTGATCGCGGTGATCTGGTCCCGGTCGGCGTCGTCGGAGTCCTCCTCCAGCAGCGGCCGGTACCGCACCTCCACCGGATACGTGCGCCCGCTGACCTCGATGATCGGGGCGTCGTCGAAGTGCCGGGAGAAGCGCTCCGGGTCGATGGTCGCCGAGGTGATGACGACCTTGAGGTCGGGACGCTTCGGCAGCAGCTGCGCGAGATAGCCGAGCAGGAAGTCGATGTTCAGCGACCGCTCGTGCGCCTCGTCGATGATGATCGTGTCGTAGGCGCGCAGTTCGCGGTCGGTCTGGATCTCCGCGAGGAGGATGCCGTCCGTCATCAGCTTGATGAACGTGGCGTCCGGGTTCACCTGGTCGGTGAAGCGGACCTTCCAGCCGACGGCCTCGCCGAGCGGGGTGTCCAGCTCCTCGGCGACGCGCTCGGCCACCGTGCGGGCCGCGATCCGCCGGGGCTGGGTGTGCCCGATCATGCCGCGGACGCCCCGGCCCAGCTCCATGCAGATCTTCGGGATCTGCGTGGTCTTGCCGGAGCCCGTCTCACCGGCCACGATCACCACCTGGTGATCACGGATGGCCTCGGCGATGGCGTCCTTCTTCTGGCTGACGGGCAGCTGCTCGGGATACCTGACCTCCGGCACCCTGGCCCGGCGCACCGCCATCCGCTCCTCGGCCGCGGCGACCTCCGCCTCGATCTCACCGAGCACGGCGGCACGCGCCTCCGGCTTACGGATCTTGCGGGCGCCCTCCAGCCGCCGCCCGAGCCGGTGCGCATCGCGCAGCGACAGTTCGGAGAGGCGGGAGGCGAGGGAGCCGAGGGCGGGGGCAGAGTGCGTAGACATACGGACTCCAGGATCTCAGACCGCGGAAAAACGCGGCGAGCCATTTTGCCGGGGCACACAACAAGGCCCCGATCGGAGATCGGGGCCTTGGCTGTGGCTGGGGCCGGGGTCGAACCGGCGACCTTCCGCTTTTCAGGCGGACGCTCGTACCAACTGAGCTACCCAGCCGCGGTGTTTCACGTGAAACACCAGCGGTCCTGACGGGATTTGAACCCGCGGCCTCCACCTTGACAGGGTGGCGAGCACTCCAAACTGCTCCACAGGACCAAGCTTGTGTCGTACGACAGTGTCGCACAGGGTGGTGCGTGCCCCCAACGGGATTCGAACCCGTGCTACCGCCTTGAAAGGGCGGCGTCCTAGGCCGCTAGACGATGAGGGCTATCGGCCCGCCTGGGCGCTTCTCAGCGCGTCGGGGACGTGAGAAGCATATGGGATGGCGGGACGGTTCGCCAAAACCGTTTAGGAGCGGGGCCGCGACGGCGTGGCGGGGGAGGGCGAGGGAGTGCTCCCCGACGGGCTGCCGGAGGGGGAGCCGGAGGCGCTTCCCGAGGGGGACGGGGAGGCGCCCGCGCCCGGCTGGTTCTCCTCGGGCAGGTGCCGGCTGACCTCCGCCGTGGTCAGGCCGAGGCCGCCCAGCTCGATCGAGTCCCAGGCCTGGAGACGCCTGGTGTCCCGGTCGAAGTAGAGGATCGACGTCTCGATGGGGTCCGGGTACTCCCCCTCGATCGCACGCAGACCGCTGCCGCCGGTGGAGCCCTCGACGCGCAGCCGGGTGCCGTACCGCATCACCTCGGTGTCCTCGCGGTGCAGGTGACCGGAGAGGACCAGCGGCACGGTGCCGTCGACCTCGCGGGCCGCCGAGGGCTCGTGGACGACCGCCACGTCCACGGGGGTGCCGGCCCTCTTCTGGTCCCGCATCGCGGAGGCGAGACGGGCGCCCGCCAGCTCCTGGGACTGCTCGGCCCCGGTCCTCCGGGTGCGGTCGGGGGTGAACTGCGGGTCGCCGATGCCCGCGAACCGCAGGCCCGCGACGGTCCTCGCCCGCCCGTCGTCAAGGACGTGCACGTTCCTCATCCGTTCGAGGTGGCGCTGGGTGACGAGGGAGTCGTGGTTGCCGCGCACCCACACGTACGGGGCGCCCAGGTCCTCGATCGGGTCCAGGAAGCCGTTCTCGGCGGCCGTGCCGTGGTCCATCGTGTCGCCGGAGTCCACGATCACGTCCACCTGGTACTGCTCCACCAGCGAGGCGATGATCTTCCAGCTCGCGGGGTTGAGGTGGATGTCGGAGACGTGCAGGACGCGGATGGTGGTCGGGTCCGGCTGGTAGACGGGGAGCGTGGAGGTGGCGTCGTAGAGCTTGGTCACGTTGGTGACCAGACGGGCCAGCTCCCGCTGGTAGACGTCGAACTCGGTCACGATGCTGCGCGCGTCGCCGACCAGCGAGGGCGCGGAGGACAGCAGGCCGGAGAACTTCGGCTCCAGCACCGAGTCCGGGTTCCAGGTCGCGTACGCCGTGCCGCCGGACGCGGCCAGCAGGCCGAGGGCGAGCCCCCCGGCGGCCAGGGCGCGGCGCGGGCGGCGGTAGACGAGGAGGCCGAGCGTGGCGGCGCCGGTGACGACGGCGACGCAGGAGCGCACGGCGAGGTCCGCGGTGCCGCGGGCGATGTCCTCGGTGACCTCGTCCTGGAGCCCCGAGAGGCGTTCCGGGTGGTCGACGAGGGCCCGGGAGCGCTCGGGGTCGAGCTGGTCGACGTTGACGTCCAGGCGCACCGGCGCGATGTGGCTGTCGAGCTGCAGCGCGCCCAGGGGGGAGACATTGATCTTCGTCCCGCCGGAGAAGGACGGCCGCAGGGTCATGGTGGTGTTCATGGGGCCGACCGGCACGCGGACGTTGCCGACGACGAGCAGACCGAGCCACGCACCGAGCAGAACCACCGCGACCAGTCCGAGGGCGCGCGCCCAGGGGCGCGGCCGCGCGTCGAGGACGGCGGCCGGGGGCGGACCGGCGGAGCGGGGGCGGCGGGTCAGGGCCTGCGGGAGCCGTGGAAAGCGGTGGAACAGGTTCATGACGGCAGTCGGGACGCGGGCCATTGATCCCCTATGCCCGTACGGGCGGCCGGATATGCGGGCTCCGCCCGCTCTCGTACGGACCGATCGTCCCCGACAATGGCTTCGTGCTGGAGATGACGCGCGAGGAGTTCGAGGAGCTGGTCGCCGAGGCGCTGGACCGGATCCCCCCGGAGCTGACGCGGCTCATGGACAACGTCGCGGTGTTCGTGGAGGACGAGCCGCCGGCGGACGACCCGGAGCTGCTCGGGCTGTACGAGGGGACGCCGCTGACCGAGCGGGGGGAGTGGTACGCCGGGGTGCTGCCCGACCGGATCACCGTCTACCGGGGGCCGACCCTGCGGATGTGCGAGTCCCGGGAGGACGTGGTCACGGAGACCGAGATCACAGTGGTGCACGAGATCGCGCACCACTTCGGGATCGACGACGCCCGGCTGCACGCGCTCGGCTACGGATAGGCCGCCCGCGTGTCCTCCTGCGGGTGACGGGAGTTGGGGTTGTCGACCCTGTACTCCAACCGGAGGTGGCCCGTGCGCCGCTTGTACGTACCCGTCCGCCTGGCCGCCACGGTCGTGGCGGTCGCCGCTGCCGCCGGATGCGTGAGCGTGGGTGACGACGGCACCGGGGGAAAGGCCGGGCCGTCCCCCTCCGCGGGCCGGCCGGGCGGCGAGGCCCCGGACGGCGCGGTCGCCGAGCCGGGCGGCGGCAGGGCCGGTCACGGAGCCGCCGGGGGCGACGGCGGACGCGGCGGGGGCGGCGACCGGGACAGGAGCGGCGAGGACGAGGGGAAGGACCGCGACGAGGAACGCCCCTCCCCGTCCGACGGCCGGCCGTCCGCCGACGCGAGCCGCCCCGCGCAGGACGACGGGGGCGGTTCCGGCGAACCCGCGCGCCCGAGCCCCGACGACCGCCCCGGTCCGCCGGAGCCCAGCCGGACCCCGGAACCGCAGCCCTCGGACCCGCCGCCCGACCCTGGGCCCACGTCCGAGCCGACCCAGGCCGAGCCGTCCTCGTCCGCCCACCAGCCGCCCGAGCCCCAGCTCGCGCAGCGGGAGCCCGCGCCGAGAGCGGGGGCGCCGGCCTAGCCGTCACCGGGCCCCGCCGCCCGGCGGCACCCCTCCCACCTGACGATTTGCACCCGAGGGGCCGGGGTGCGTATGGTGGCAGATCGTCTGATCCTATTTGCCCGGCGCCACAACAGAGCGCGCCGTGTGGCGCGTACTCTCTCCCTTGCCGTGGTGGACCGCATTGAGGCGGTCGTAATTGCGAACTGCGAATCACGGAGTTGACGGGCGCGTGCCGAAGAGACTCCGGAAGGTTTCGCATTCGTATGCCCATCGCCAGTACTGATCACGTCGTCGTGCCCGAGAACACCGAGGACACCGACACCACCGCCGCCACCGAGGCGGCGACCCCCGAGATCACCTTCGCCTCCCTCGGCCTCCCCGAGGGCATCGTGCGCAAGCTCGCGCAGAACGGCGTGACCAGCCCCTTCCCGATCCAGGCCGCGACCATCCCGGACGCCCTGGCCGGCAAGGACATCCTCGGCCGCGGCCGCACCGGCTCCGGCAAGACCCTCTCCTTCGGTCTGCCGACCCTGGCGCAGCTCGCCGGCGGCCGCACCGAGAAGCACAAGCCGCGCGCCGTCATCCTGACGCCGACCCGCGAGCTGGCCATGCAGGTGGCCGACGCCCTCCAGCCCTACGGCGACGTCCTCGGCCTGAAGATGAAGGTCGTCTGCGGCGGCACCTCCATGGGCAACCAGATCTACGCCCTCGAGCGCGGCGTCGACGTCCTCGTCGCCACCCCGGGCCGGCTGCGCGACATCATCAACCGCGGCGCCTGCTCCCTGGAGAACGTGGAGATCGCGGTCCTCGACGAGGCCGACCAGATGTCCGACCTCGGCTTCATGCCCGAGGTGACGGAGCTGCTGGACCAGGTCCCCGCGGGCGGCCAGCGCATGCTGTTCTCCGCCACCATGGAGAACGAGATCAAGACCCTCGTCGACCGCTACCTCGACTCCCCGGTGTCGCACGAGGTGGACGCGGCACAGGGCGCGGTGACGACCATGTCGCACCACATCCTCGTCGTGAAGCCCAAGGACAAGGCGCCGGTCACCGCGGCCATCGCCTCCCGCAAGGGCCGCACGATCATCTTCGTCCGCACCCAGCTCGGCGCCGACCGCGTCGCCGAGCAGCTGCGCGACGCCGGCGTGAAGGCCGAGGCGCTGCACGGCGGCATGACCCAGGGCGCCCGCACCCGCACCCTGGCCGACTTCAAGGACGGCTACGTCAACGTCCTGGTCGCCACCGACGTCGCCGCCCGCGGCATCCACGTCGACGGCATCGACCTGGTGCTGAACGTCGACCCGGCCGGCGACCACAAGGACTACCTGCACCGCGCCGGCCGCACGGCGCGCGCCGGCCGCACCGGCACGGTCGTCTCCCTGTCGCTGCCGCACCAGCGGCGCCAGATCTTCCGGCTGATGGAGGACGCGGGCGTCGACGCCACGCGCCACATCATCCAGGGCGGCGCCGCCTTCGACCCGGAGGTCGCCGAGATCACCGGCGCCCGGTCGATGACCGAGGTGCAGGCCGAATCCGCCGGCAACGCCGCCCAGCAGGCCGAGCGTGAGGTCGCCCAGCTCACCAAGGAGCTGGAGCGGGCCCAGCGCCGCGCCACCGAGCTGCGCGAGGAGGCCGACCGCCTGCTGGCGCGCGCCGCGCGCGAGCGGGGCGAGGACCCCCAGGCCGTGACCGCCGAGGCGGCCGCCGTGGTCGCCGAGGCCGAGGTGACGCTGCCGGAGCAGCCGACCGCGCGGGACGTCGAGCGGACCGAGCGGACCGAGCGCGCGGAGGCCCCGGCGCCGTACGAGCGGCGGGACGACCGTGACGACCGCGGCGGGTTCCGCCGGGACGACCGCGGCGACCGCGGCGGGTTCCGTCGTGACGACCGCCGGGACGAGCGGGGCGACCGCGGCGGGCGTTCCTTCGAGCGCCGTGACGACCGCGGTGGCTTCAACCGCGACCGCGGTGACCGCGGCGGCTTCCGCCGGGACGACCGCCGGGACGACCGTGGCGGCCGGTCCTTCGACCGCCGTGACGGCGACCGTGGCGGTTTCCGCCGGGACGACCGTGACGACCGCGGCGGCTTCCGCCGGGACGACCGCGGTGACCGGGGCGGCTTCAACCGCGACCGCGGTGACCGTGGCGGGTTCCGTCGTGACGACCGCCGGGACGAGCGGGGCGACCGCGGCGGGCGTTCCTTCGAGCGCCGTGACGACCGCGGTGGCTTCGACCGCGACCGCGACCGCGGCGGGTTCCGCCGGGACGACCGTCCCGGCCACCGCGGCAGCGACCGCCCCTTCAACCGCGACCGTCAGGGCGACCGCCCGGGCTTCCGCTCCGGCGGCCACGACCGCCCGTACGGCCGTCGTGACGACCACCGCGGCGGCGGCTCCTTCCAGCGCCGCGAGGACAAGCCGCGCTGGAAGCGCAACGGCTGACCCCGCCTCACCGGACCGACCGCCGAGGGCCCGCGCGACACCTGTCGCGCGGGCCCTCGCGCATGTGTGCCCCTCCGGCCGCAACGCCGCCTGCCCGATACCCGATCGGCTCCCCGGCCGCGTCCGGCTATGCTCGGGGAGGCAACATCGCCAGGGGCCCTTAGCTCAATTGGCAGAGCAGTGGACTTTTAATCCATTGGTTGTGGGTTCGAGTCCCACAGGGCCTACCTCCCGCGGGAGGGGGAGCCCCCCGACGCGCGGAACGGCGCTCGTACCGGCCAGGCCGGTACGAGCGCCGTTCGCGTATCCAGGAAGGGGCGGATCAGTACGGTGACGGGCGCCGGGCGGCGTTCTCGTCCGGGCGCCGGTGGGGGTCGATGAGCTGCACGCCGATTCCGCTGGTCACCAGGCCCGCCGCGATCAGCAGCCCGTCGGGGACGACGATGCCCGCGACCAGCATGCCCAGCCCGATGACCAGCACCCACCAGGCGCCGGCGCGCCGGTACTCGCGCGGGCGGGCCGGGCGGCCGGTGGCCAGGGAACGGGCGAAACGGGGGTCCTCGTGCTCGAGTCGGGCCGCGAGGTCGACCAGGCGATCGTCGTCGGACTGGGGCACGGCTCCTCCTTCCCAGGGGGTGGCCGCCCGGTCACACCGTCGACGGCCGTCGCTCCGAGCACCGGGACGTGCGCGGACCGCCGGCTTGCCGCGAACGCGGGCCGTTGTCCTGGAGTGTGCCCGTGCGCCGAGGTCGTCACCCGCCCGGTACGGAGCCTCCAGCGTGGCCCGTACCGCTCCGCCGGGGCCATCCGTCGCGCCCCCCATCCCCCTGGGGGACCGGTATCCACGGAAGCACGGGCACGGGGCCGCCGACGCCGGGAAAATGGGGACTGTCACGGATGGCGCGGGCCCGGTCCGGGGCGGAGGCTGGACGGTGACGGCCCGCGCCGCGCCCCCGGCCGCGGGCCGTCGGGGGCCTTGAGCATACCGACGGCGAGGAGGCGGAACCGAGTGCCTCTGTTCTGGCGCATCTTCCTGCTCAACGCCGTCGTGCTCATCGTCGCCACCGCCCTGCTCCTGGGACCCGTCACCGTGTCCACGCCCGTGCTGCTCACCGAGGCCGCGGTGCTCACCGTGGGACTGGCCGCCATGCTCGTCGCCAACGCCCTGCTGCTGCGCGTCGGCCTCGCCCCGCTGCAGCGCCTGACCCGCGCGATGAACACCACCGACCTGCTCCGCCCGGGGAACCGCCCCGCGGTCGGCGGGCGCGGCGAGATCGCCGAGCTGATCACCACGTACAACACGATGCTCGACCGGCTGGAGGACGAGCGGGCCACCAGCAGTGCCCGCGCGCTGTCCGCGCAGGAGGCGGAACGCCGCCGTGTCGCCCGTGAGCTGCACGACGAGGTGGGCCAGTCGCTGACCGCCGTGCTGCTGCAGCTCAAACGGGCCGCCGACCACGCTCCGGCCGAGCTCGGCGACGAGCTGCGCCAGGTGCAGGAGACCACCCGCGCCTCCCTGGAGGAGATCCGGCGGATCGCCCGCCGGCTGCGCCCCGGCGTGCTGGACGAGCTGGGCCTGGCCAGTGCCCTCAAGGCGCTCGCCACCGAGTTCGGCGGTCCTGGGCTGAGCGTCCAGCACTGCCTCGACCCCGACCTGCCCGAGCTGGACCGCGAGTCGGAGCTGGTGCTCTACCGGGTCGCGCAGGAGGGCCTCACCAACGTCGCCCGGCACGCGGGGGCCCGCCGCGCCGAGCTGGCCCTGCGGAGCACCCCCGGCGGGGTCGAGCTGCGGGTCCGCGACGACGGCATCGGCATCGGCGGCGCGGACGAGGGCGCCGGCATCCGCGGCATGCGGGAGCGGGCGCTGCTCGTGGGCGCCGAGCTGACCGTGGAGCCCCGTGCCGCCGGTGGTACGGAGCTGCGGCTCGCCGTGCCCGTTCCCGCGCGTTTCCCCGCGCACGTCCTCGTCCCCGTACGGCCCGTGCGGACGTCCGCCTCCTCGACCGCTCCCGCCGTCGTGCGCCGGTCCGCGCCCGCGCACGCCCCGCCCCCGTGACCGACGTCCCCCGACCGGAAACGCTGAACCATGACCGACCCGTCCCCCGCCCGCATCCTCCTCGCCGACGACCACGCCCTGGTCCGCCGGGGGGTCCGACTCATCCTGGACGGCGAACCGGATCTGACCGTGGTGGCGGAGGCCGCCGACGGCGCCGAAGCCCTCGAACTGGCCCGGGAGCACCGCCCCGACCTGGCCATCCTCGACATCGCCATGCCGCGCCTGACCGGTCTGCAGGCGGCCCGTGAGCTCTCCCGCACCCTGCCGGGGACCCGGATCCTCGTGCTGACCATGTACGACAACGAGCAGTTCTTCTTCGAGGCGCTGGCCGCCGGCGCCTCGGGCTACGTCCTGAAGTCGGTCGCCGACCGCGATCTCGTCGAGGCCTGCCACGCCACCATGCGGGGCGAGCCCTTCCTCTACCCGGGGGCGGTCAACGCCCTCATCCACAACTACCTCGACCTCGCGCGGGAGGGCCGGACGCTGCCCGCGAAGGCCATCACCGACCGGGAGGAGCAGATTCTCAAGCTGGTCGCCGAGGGCCACACCTCCCAGCAGATCGCGGACCTGCTGGTGATCAGCCCCAAGACGGTGGAGCGGCACCGTGCCAATCTGCTCGCCAAACTGGGCCTCAAGGACCGGCTGGAGCTCACCCGCTACGCCATCCGGGTCGGCCTGATCGAGCCCTGACACCGGTCCCGGCGGCCGGGGCACGGTCCGCTCCCCGCCGCACGGGTTGCCAGACTGGACGCGGACCGCGCAGCGGTCCCGCCGTCAACCCGCACCCGGAGAGCCCGCCGATGCCGCACCCGTACGTCCTGCTGTCCGCCGCCGTCTCCCTCGACGGCTACCTGGACGACACCGGCCCGGAGCGGCTGCTGCTGTCGAGCCCGGCCGACTTCGACCGGGTCGACGAGGTACGGGCCTCCGTGGACGCCGTCCTGGTCGGCGCCGGCACCCTGCGCGCCGACAACCCCCGTCTGCTGGTCAACTCGCCCGAGCGCCGCGCCGCCCGGGTCGCGGACGGCAGGCCGGAGTACCCGCTGAAGGTCACGGTGAGCGGCTCCGGCGACCTGGACCCGGCGGCGCGGTTCTGGTACACCGGCGGCGAGAAGGTCCTCTACACCACCGACGAGGGCGCCGGACGGGCCCGCGCCCTCGGTCTCGCCGCCGACGTCGTCCCGCTCGGCGACGGCCTGGACTGGCGGCGGCTGCTGGAGCACCTGCACGACGAGCGCGGGGTGCGGCGCCTGATGGTCGAGGGCGGCGGGCGGATCCACACCCAGCTGATGACCCAGGGCCTCGCCGACGAACTGCAGCTCGTCCTCGCCCCGCTGTTCGTCGGCGACCCGGACGCCCCCCGGCTGTTCGGCCCCGGCTCCTACCAGGGCGGCCGGCTGCGGCTGGTCGAGACTCGGCCCGTCGGCGACGTCGTCCTGATGCGCTACGAGCCCACCGCGCCCGGCACCGGCGCGCTGCCCTCCGCGGCCGACCACCACTGGCTCGCCCTCGCCTGCGAGCTGGCCGCGCTGTGCCCGCCCTCCGGGACCGCGTTCAGCGTCGGCGCGGTCGTGGTCGCCGCCGACGGCACCGAGTTGGCGCGGGGGTACTCCCGTGAGGGCGGCGACCCCGTGGTGCACGCGGAGGAGGCCGCGCTCGCCAGGACCGACCCCACCGACCCGCGGCTGGCCGGCGCCACCGTCTACTCCAGCCTGGAGCCGTGCGCCCGTCGCGCGTCCCGGCCGGCGCCCTGCGCGCGGCTGATCCTGGACGCGGGGGTGCGCCGGGTGGTCACGGCCTGGCGGGAGCCGGACACCTTCGTGGCGGACGCCGACGGCAGCGCGGTGCTGGCGGACGGGGGCGCCACGGTGCTGGTCCTGCCGGAGCACGAGCGGCGTGCGAAGGCGCCGAACGCGCATCTGCCGGCCGGCTGATCGCGCCGCCGGGGAAGGGATGTGCGTCGGGCCCCGCGGATGCCGTACACTGGTGATTACCGACGCGGGGTGGAGCAGCTCGGTAGCTCGCTGGGCTCATAACCCAGAGGTCGCAGGTTCAAATCCTGTCCCCGCTACTGAAGGCCGAGGGCCGGAATCCGAAAGGGTTCCGGCCCTCGGTGTTTTCTGTATACCGGCGCCTTGTGCCGGCACCTTTCTCCCCGCCTCTCACGCAGCGTGAGCGAAGTGCTTCGCAGCGCATAACAACTGACATACCGTCAGGTTCGACCGGTCGTCCGACGCGCGGTCAACTCGCCCGTTTTCGCCCGGTCATGGCGCTTAAGTCCGCACGGAAATCGTGAACGATCAAGAGGAATGGCTTGGAATCCGGCCCCCGCGTCTATTAACGTTCGATAACGCAGCGCGGTCGTCCCAGCCGTCACAGAAGGCGGCTCCGTGCGCACGCGCCGAATCCCGCGAGGGAACCGGGGAACCACCACCATGGGGTGAATCGGGCGGATACCGCCGTGAGAACACGGCTCGTATACGCGCGTAGGAGACCTTCCTGCTCCGAACCCGTCAGCTAACCCGGTAGGCGAAGAAGGAAGGAAAGGAGCGCGCCCACGTGGCGTCCAACCCGCCTGCCCCCGAGGCCCCGTTCCACCCGAGCGACACCTTCGCCTACGGCGCCGACGAGGGCCCGTTCGAGGAGTGGAACCCCACCGCGGAGTCCGTACGGCCCGTGCGCGGGCGGCACCGCGTCGCCAAGCAGCGCGGAGGCGGACTCGCCCGCAGCTCCACCGTCCTGGGCGTCGGCGTCATAGCCGCCGTCGGCGCCGGCGGCATGGCCAGCGCCCAGACCGGCAAGCCGCCCGTCTCCATCTCCATGCCCGACCTGCCCAACGTGGGTTCCCTCCTCTCCGAGGAGGAAACGCCCAAGGGCACGAGCACCCCCCTCAGCGACATCGGCATGACCACCGCCGACGCCGAGGAGGGCGCCTCCGGCGCCGGAGAGGCGCTGCGCGCCCGCATCATGGCCCAGGTCGAGCAGCAGCAGGGGCAGGCGCAGAGCAAGGCCCAGGCCGCCGCCCTCGCCGCCGCCGAGAAGGAGGCCGCCGAGGCCGCCGCCAAGGCGGAGAAGGAGGCCAAGGAGAAGGCCGAGGCCGCGAAGAAGAGGGCGGAGGAGGAGGCCGCGAAGAAGGCCGAGGCCGAACGCCTCGCCGAGCTGGCCAAGCAGTACACCCTGCCGACCTCCTCGTACACCCTCACCTCGACGTTCGGTCAGGCCGGCGTCTACTGGTCCTCCGGCTACCACACGGGCCTCGACTTCGCCGCCCCCACCGGCACGCTGATCAAGGCGGTCCACACCGGCACGATCACCGCCGCCGGCTGGGACGGCTCGTACGGCTACAAGACCGTGCTCACCCTCGACGACGGCACCGAGATCTGGTACGCCCACCAGTCGTCGATCAACGTCAGCGTCGGCCAGAAGGTCACCACCGGCGACGTGATCGGCCGCGTCGGCGCGACCGGCAACGTCACCGGCGCCCACCTTCACTTCGAGGTCCACCCCGCCGGCTCCTCCGGCGGCGTCGACCCGGCCGCCTGGCTGGCCGGCAAGGGCCTCAGCGTCTGAACCACCCGGCGGCCGCGTCCCGGCCGCCGACGCCGCGAACGCCGGCAGCCCCGACGACGCCCCCCCCGACGTCAGGGCTGCCGGTCCCGCATGTCCGGGGCTCCTCAGCGGCGGTGGGGGTGCTCCCCGTACGCCGGATACGGATGACCGTGGGGCGGCTGCCCGTACGCCTGCCACGGCGCGGGGACGGGCCCGTACGCCCACGCCGCGCCGTACGGCACCGGGGGCGCCGTGAGACGGGCCGCGTGCTCCAGTGCCGGACGGGCCGCCGCGCGCCGGTGCCACAGCTCCAGCAGCAGCTCCCGCTCCCGGCTCACGAAGTCCGGTCCCGCCTTCCCCGCGCGGCCCCGGTGCCGCAGGAACGCCAGCGAGGTCGCGTACGCCTCGTACTGGGCGACCGCGCGCGCCGCGGGCCTGCCCCCGTGCTCACGCGCGAACTTCCGGGCGAGGCGCCGGGCCCGCATCGAGCCCAGCGCGAACGGCTCCGCGGGACGCAGCCAGCCGGCGGCCACGTACGCGGGCAGCTCCGTGCGCACGGTCCGCAGCTCCCGCTGCCGCGTCCACACCACCAGCCAGGTCAGCAGCCCGAACGCGGGCACCATGAACGCCCCGTACACCGCGAGGAAGCCGAACTGGCCGAGCATGACGGAGCCGTTCCACAGGGCGTGCATGCCCATCGCGAGGAGCAGCCCGGCGACCGGGAAGAGCACGCGCCGCACCCGCTGCCGGTCGGCGGACAGCGCGGCCGCGCCGAAGCCGATGCCGGTGAGCACGGTGAACAGGGGGTGCGCGAAGGGCGACATGACGATGCGGACGAAGAAGGTCGCCGCGGTGACCGAGGCGATGCCGCTGCCGCCGGTGAGCTGGTCGGTGCCGAAGGCGTTGCCGAGGTAGAGGACGTTCTCGGTGAACGCGAAGCCGGTCGCGGTGAACCCGGCCGCCACCACGCCGTCGAGGATCCCGTTGACGTCGCGTCTGCGGAAGAGGAAGAGCAGCAGCACCGCCGCCGCCTTCGCGGTCTCCTCCACGACCGGCGCTATCACCGTCGCGCCCAGGGTGTCGGCACCGGCCGGGTCGGCGGTGGTCGTCGCTATCCACCGGGTGGCGAAACTGTTCGCCACGATCGCTATGAGCGCCGCCGCGCACGCCCCCCAGGCGAAGGCGAACAGCAGGTTCCGCCAGGGCCCCGGGTCCACCCGGCCCAGCCAGCGGAACGCCGCGAGCAGCAGCGGGACCGGCAGCACGGCCAGCCCGAGACCGACCAGGAAGCCCTCGGTGCCCGTCTGCTCCCTGACCAGCGCGAGGATCACCAGCCCGGACAGGGCCAGCAGTGTGACCACCGCTCCGTAGCGCACCGCGGGGCGCTGCCACCAGTGCGGGTGCCGCAGCGTGCTGCCGGGAGCTGCGCCGGGGCACGGCGGGTACGGAGGGCTGCTGGCCACGGATTCGACCCTAACGAGAAAGGGGCAGGGCTGCGTGCCGGCTCAGGGGCTCGGGGGAGGTCAGGCGGGGTCCCCGGCCCGGTGCCCGGCACGGTCGTCGTGCGGTACGCGGCGGAAGAGCAGGTCGTTCACCACATGCCCCTTGTCCAGCCCCTGCCGCTCGAAACGGGTGAGCGGCCGGAACTCCGGACGCGGCGCGAAACCGCCGTCCGCCCGCGTGTTCTCGTAGGCGGGGTGCACGGTGAGCACCTCGAGCATCTGCTCGGCGTACGGCTCCCAGTCGGTGGCGCAGTGCACGAGCGCGCCCGGCGCCAGGCGGGACGCGGCGAGGGTGAGGAACTCGGGCTGGATCAGCCGCCGCTTGTGGTGCCGCTTCTTCGGCCAGGGGTCCGGGAAGAAGACGCGCAGCCCGCTCAGTGAGTCCGGGGCGAGCATCTCGCGCAGCAGGATGATCGCGTCCCCGTTCGCCACCCGTACGTGGGTCAGTCCGCGCTCCTCGGCGAGGTGCAGCAGGTGACCCTGGCCGGGGGTGTGGACGTCCACGGCGAGGATGTTCGTCCCCGGGTCGGCGGCGGCCATCTCGGCGGTGGCCTCGCCCATGCCGAAGCCGATCTCCAGGACGACCGGCCGGTCGTTCCCGAACAGCTCGGCCAGGTCCAGGCGGCGGCTGCCGTCGATGTCGAGCCCCCACACCGGCCACAGCCGCTGCAGGGCGTCCGCCTGGCCTGCGGTGACCCGACTGCGGCGGGGCTGGAAGCTGCGGATCCGCCGCTCGAAGTGCGATCCGGCGGGGTCGGCCTTCGGGCCGTCGGGGAAGCGCGGCTCCCCCTTCGCGCGGTCGCGGCGGGCCCGCGCGCCGGGCTGCTGCGCGGCGTGCGGTGCTTCGGGGGTGCTCATCACGGATTCAGACACAGTGCCCTCGATTTTACGGGGACGGCGCGCACGTCCGCCCGGTCCCACGGACCGGCCCCACGACCCGCTCTCACCGCTCGCTCCCGGCGAGGCCGGCCAGCGCCCGCCGGGCGATCTCCCTGCCGATCGGCAGCGACGCGGTCGCGGCGGGCGAGGGGGCGTTCAGCACGTGCACCGCGCGGGGCGCCTCCCGGATCAGGAAGTCGTCGACCAGCGTGCCGTCGCGCAGCACCGCCTGCGCCCGCACCCCGGCCGCCGTCGGCACCAGGTCCTCGTCCCGCACGGCGGGCAGCAGCCTGCGCACGGCCCGCGCGAAGGCGGGCTTGGACAGCGAGCGGTGCAGCTCTCCCGCGCCGTACCGCCAGTGGCGGCGGGCCAGCTGCCAGGAGCCCGGCCAGGCCAGGGTCGCCCCCAGCTCGCGCGGCCGCACCGTCCGCCAGTCGTACCCCTCGCGGGCCAGTGCCGGGACCGCGTTCGGCCCCACGTGCACGCCCTCGTCCGTGCCGCGGGTGAGGTGGACGCCGAGGAACGGGAACGCCGGGTCCGGCACCGGATAGACCAGGCCCCGCACCAGCTCGGGGCGGGCCAGCTCGTAGTACTCCCCGCGGAACGGCACGATGCGGGCGCCGGGCTCGTCGCCCGTGAGCAGGGCGATCCGGTCGCAGTGCAGCCCCGCGCAGTTCACCAGCACGCGGGCGCGCACGATGTCGCCGGCCGCCGTCAGCACGGCCACGCCCCGGTCGGGGCGCCGGTCGACGCGGACCACCTCCGCGCCGTGCCGTACGTCGGCGCCGGACGCCTCCGCGAGCCGGCGGGCCACCGCCCCGTAGTCGCAGATGCCGGTGGTGCCGACGTGGATCGCGGCGAGGCCCCGGACCTCCGGCTCGTACTCCGCGATCTGCGCGGCGCACAGCTCGCGCACCGCGATGCCGTTCTCCCGGCCGCGCTGCACCAGGGCGTGCAGCCGGGGCAGCTCCGCGCGGTCCGTGGCGACGATCAGCTTGCCCGTCACCGCGTGCGGGATGTCGTACTCGGCGCAGAACTTCACCATCTCCGCCGCGCCCCGCACCGCGTACCGCGCCTTGAGCGAGCCGGGGCGGTAGTAGATGCCGCTGTGGATCACCCCGCTGTTGCGGCCCGTCTGGTGCCGGGCCGGGCCCGGCTCCTTCTCCAGCACGGTCACCCGCGTGCCCGGAGCCGCCCGCCCGATGGCATACGCCGTCGACAGGCCGACGATCCCGCCTCCGACCACCACCACGTCACAGTCGTACGACCCCGCCACCACCTGCGCCACCTCCCGCGTCGATAGTGCACTGCGCCACTGACAGCGGCTTCAAACCAAGGGCGGGCGGGACGGTCAGGCCGTCGTCATCAGCAGCGGACGGGCACGCTCGCGCAGCTCGACCACGCGCGGCTCGTCGCCGTACGGCTCCAGCCGGTGCAGCAGGTCCTTGACGTACTCCGTGGTGCGCGCCGAGGAGATGCGGCCCGCCACCTCCACGGCCCGTACGCCCTGCTCGCAGGCCGCGTCCAGGTTCCCGGACTCCAGTTCGGCGACCGCGGAGACCACGAGGCGCAGGCCGTGCGAGCGCACGAACTCCTCGGTCGGCTGCGACAGCGCCTGCTCGGTGAAGCGGCGCACCTGGCGGGGCGCCTTCAGGTCGCGGTAGCACTCCGCCGCGTCGGCGGCGAAACGGTCGTAGGAGTAGAAGCCGAGCCAGGTCGGGTCGCTGTCGCCGGGCCGGGACCGCTCCAGCCAGCTCTCCGCGGACCTCAGCGCGGCGCCGGCCGCCTGCGCGTCGCCCGCGCGGGCGTGCGCGCGTGCCTCGACCAGGCGGAAGAAGCTCAGGGTGCGGGCGGTGGCCAGCCCGCGGTTGCGCTCCAGCGCGGCCTGGGCGAGGTCCACGCCCTCGTCACCGAAGCCGCGGTACGTCGCCTGGAGCGACATCGAGGCGAGGACGTAGCCGCCGAGGGGGACGTCGGCCGCCGCGCGGGCCAGGCGCAGGGCCTGGATGTAGTAGCGCTGCGCCGCCTCCTGCTGGCCGGTGTCGAAGGCCATCCAGCCCGCGAGGCGGGTGAGTTCGGCCGCCGCGCCGAAGAGGGAGCGGCCCACGTCGTCGGAGTAGGAGCCGAGCAGCAGCGGGGCCGCCTCGACCCTCAGACACTCGGGGACCATCGACGAACGCCAGTCGCCGCCGCCGTACTTGGAGTCCCAGCGCCGGGCGTCCTCCGCGGCCTCCCGCAGTTTCCGCACATCGCTGTGGCCGACTTTGAGTGGTGCGCCGGAGCCGTCGGACGGGCTCACCTCGCGCGCGACCGAACTGTCGGCCGGGGTTATCAGCCACCGTGAGGCGGGCGTCGCGTACGCGCTCACCGCGAACGATCCGGCGAGCGACTGCCAGATGCCGCCGGAACCGGCGCGGCGGCCGGCGAGGTCCAGCCGGTACAGCTCCGTCGCGGACCTCACCGCCTGGCCGACGTCACGCGGGAAGGCGAGGCCCACCTCCGGCGCGGGATCGGCGTCCGCCAGGCCGATCTCGTGCAGCGGCACGGGGCGGCCCAGCTTCTGGCCGATGGCGGCGGCGATCAGGTGCGGGGCGGCGCCCTGCGGCACCATGCCCTTCGACACCCAGCGCGCCACCGACGTCTTGTCGTAGCGCAGCGTCAGTCCCCGCTGGGCGCCGAGGTCGTTGACGCGCCGCGCGAGGCCGGCGTTGCTGATTCCCGCGAGGGCGAGAACGGCGCCGAGTTTTTCGTTCGGCCCGCGTTGCTCCCTGGACATGCGCCACCCCTCGACACAGACGGCTGCCGCTCTGGCATAACCACGCGGCATTCGTAAACCCAGCGTAGTTCGCCGCATCCCAAGCGTTAAGGGGCATTCTTCCGGATGGCGGGATTGTGGTCCGTACTGAAGTGCGGGTCCGATACGCGCAGTTGCGACGTGCTCCCGGTGTGTGGCCGTGCGCCCGTCCGTGCGCTCTTCTCCGGCCATGCCGGGAGCGGTTCCATGGTCCGTGCGTGGGTCGGCCCGCTGTACTGGATCCAGTGGGCTGGGGGAACACCGCCGCCTTCATCCCCGCGGGCGGCGGCGCGGTCCGGGAGGCGTGCTCCGCCTCCCGGACCGCGCGCCCGCGGTGGTGCGCAAAGCCTGTACGGAGCGTGTTCGAGTGTGATCTCACCGCTCCAATTTGGCCGAAAATCAATGCCACTCTTTTCGGTGTATCCACGCTTCTACCCAGGTAGTCGAGGGCGCGTTGGGGGTTTTGGGGGCGCGTTGAGGGGGCGCATTCGCGTCGAAGTGGCTTGGTGGGCGATCGCGACCCGAACGTCGATCTCCGTGCATCGGGCGGGTGTTCGAGCGAGTGCGGGGGCAACCGCCTTCGAGGGTGGGTGTATCCGCCGGGGCGCATTCGCCGGAGCACACACCGCTCCGGCGGCGTCGCCGAGCGCCTCCTTCATGGCAGCATGGGGAACCGGTTCGTACGGTGCACTGGTGGTCCACGGCATGTGGAGGCGGCGATGCGGTGGTTGGTGGGATGGAGCAGCACCGCCGCGGCGGCCGGGGGATACGGCCCCGTCGGCTCCGCCGGCGCCACCGGCGTCGACGGTGAGACCCTGCAGCCGGTGGGTTCCCAGCCGCTGTGGGGCGACCCCGACCCGCTGTGGGCGGTCGGCGACTGGCGCCCCGACGAGGTGCGGGTGGTCTCCGCCGACGAGCAGACGCGGATCGCCGTCCTCGGCACCTGCGGCGCCTCCGACGAACAACTGCGCGTCGCCCTGTTCGCCGCCCGGGGCGGGGCGCTGCGGCACCTGACCGCCTGGCCGGGCAGCTACACGGCCGTCGTCCAGGTCGGGCGCCGCATCACGGTGTGCGGCGACCTCGCCGGCGCCCGGCCCGTCTTCTACACCCCCTTCGAGCGGGGCACCGCCTACGCCACCGCCGCCCTGCCGCTCGCCGACCTCGTCGAGGCCAACCTCGACTTCGGGCACCTCGCCGCGCTGCTCGCCGCGCCCGACGTGCCCGCCGCGCTGCAGGACTCCACCCCGTACGACGGCGTGAAGCGCGTTCCGCCGGGGCACGCGCTGATCCTGCGCACCGGCACGCGGGAGGTCGCCGGGTACGAGCCCGTCGCCTCGCTGGCGGTCGCCGCCCCGCCCGCCGACCCCGACCACGCGGTGGACGCGGTGCGGGACGCGCTGGTGGAGGCCGTGCGGACGCGACTGGCCGCGCCGCGTCACGTCCCCGGGGCCGACATAGACCCCGGTCCGGTGCCGGGCATGGGGCCCGCGGAACGGCGTGCGGCCCGCGGGACGCCGGTCGCGGGGATCGGGGCGGATCTGTCCGGAGGGCCCGCGTCGGGCGCCCTGGCCCTGCTGGCCGCCGGGCTGCCCGGGAGGCCGGGGACCGTGCTGGGGCACGGCACCGGCGCGGGGGAGCGGCTGCTGGCCGTCACCTTCAACGACCTCGCCGCTGGCGACGCAGGGGGGCGCGACGCGGGCGAACTGGAGCGGGCGGGCGCACTCGCCGCCAACCCCCGGCTGCACCATGTGGTGGTCGCCGGTGAGGAGTCGACGCTTCCGTACGTCGAACTGGACGTGCCGCTGACCGACGAACCGGGGCCCTCGCTGGTCGCCGCGGCGCGGCACCGGGCACGGCTGGCCGCGGGCAGCGCGGATCACTTCACCGGGTACGGCGCCAAGCAGGTGCTCGACGCTCATCCGGCACGGCTCGCCGACTTGTTGCTGGACCGCAAGCGGCGGCATCTCGTGCGGCCGGTCGCGGCCCTCGCCAAGGCGGACGGGTCCGTGATGGTGCCGGCGCGGGTCTACGCGGCGGCCCGGCGGCTGGCGCGGACGCCGTACCGGACGGGGCTGGAGTCCCTCGCGCAGCGGCTGCTGCACCGGAAGCTCGACGACGACGGACCGGGCGGGGCCGCGGACGCCTCGCTGGCGGCGCTGACCTGGGGGAGACCCGGGCCCGCGGCGCGGTGGCTGACGGGTGAGGCACTGGCTGAAGTATCGGTTCGCCTCCAGGCGTCGACCTGGCGGTCGGAGGTCGGGCCGGGACAGCGGCCGGGGGACTTCCGGGCGCGGGCGGCGCTGGCGCGGTACGCGGCGGACGTGCGGGTGCTGGAACAGGCGGCGGAGATCCGGTCGCAGCGGCTGCACACGCCGTTCCTCGACAACCAGGTGGTGCGGGCGTGCCGGGCCCTGCCGGAGGCGCTGCGGGTGCGGCCGGGGGCGCGGGCGGCGATCCTGCGGTCGGTGCTGGAGGGCGCGGGGGTGCGGGATCTGCCGGCGGGGTGGGGGGCGCAGGGGGCGCCTACGTCGGCGGTTGCCGCGCGGACGGGGCTGCGGGTGGCGGCGGGGTCGCTGATCTCGCTGTTCGACACGCCGCTGCTGGCGGAGGCGGGGCTGGTGGAGGCGCGGGTCGTGCGGAAGGCGCTGCGGGGGGCGGCGGAGGGGGAGCCGCTGCCGCTGGACGGGCTGGCGGATCTGGTGGCGCTGGAGGTGTGGCTGCGGAGGCTGCTGGCGAGGCGGGGGACGTGCTGGACGGGCACGCCTGCGCGGCAGCGGGCGGTGCCGGCGGGGATCGCCCCGCAGAGGGGCGCGCTGGGGGCGGGGGCGGCGGGGTCACGCTGACGCTCGCGTTGCGGCTTGCGGCTTGCGGTCCGGTGGGGCTGGGCGTGACGCCTGCGGCGCGGGGTTGCCGTCCGGTGGGGGTCGGGGTCTGATGCCTGCGGCGCGGGGTTGCCGTCCGGTGGGGGCTGGTGCAGCGCCCGCGGTGGGTGGGTGGTGCGGGGCCGCGGTGGGGGCGGTCGTCCTCGGTCCGGCGCGATGAGGTCACCTGCAGAGGCACAGGGCGCGGACGCGCCGGCCGCTGCGGGCGCCCGCCCCCACCCCGTCCCCTCCCCGCCGTAGGCGGCTGCACCCCGCCCACGCCGGGCGCCCCGCCTCGCCGTACGCGGCTCCTGCCCGGCCGTTCGAGGCACGCGAGCCCTCGCCACCGCACCCCCGCCGGGTGGTTCGAGGTCCGGGCGTGTGCAGCACACGTACGCAGGCCGGCGCTGTAGGGGGTGAACCCCTCCGGCGGCGTGGGTCAGGACGGGCGGCTGCGGAGCCCCTCCAGGAGGATGTCCAGCAACCGCGCCGACGCCGCGGCCTGCTGCGCCGCGTCCGGCAACGAAGGCGCCGCCGTGGCGATCACCAACAGCACGTCCGACACGGACACGTCCGCCCGCAGCTCCCCCGCCGCCCGCGCCCGGTCCACCAGCTGCCCGACCACGTCGAGCAGCTCCGCCGCCCCCGCGTCGTCCTCCGCCGGCTCCTCGGACATGAGCCGCAGCTCCCCCGCCGGCGGCGTCCGCTGCTGCGGCAGCCGCGCGTGGTCCGGCAGACCCTGCTCCTCCGCGACGCCCACCCCCAGCACCTGCGGCGGCAGCAGCCGCCCCGCGCCGGAGGCGACCGATGTGCGCAGGAAGCGCGACAGCGCCGACCACGGCTCGTCCTCCTGCCCCAGAGCGGCGCGCGCCTGCTCGGTCAGCCGGGACGTCTCCTCCTCGGCGATCCGCCGCACGAGCACGTCCTTGCTCGGGAACCGCCGGTACACCGTGCCGACGCCGACCCGTGCCCGGCGCGCCACGTCCTCCATCGGCGCGCCGTACCCCAGCTCGCCGAAGACCTCACGCGCGGCACGCAGCACGTGCTCCAGGTTGCGCTGGGCGTCGACCCGCAGCGGTGTGGTGCGTGTGCCGTCCGGGCGCCCGCCGGAGGCGGCGCTCATCGTCGCGCCAGAGGCGACCGCGGACGACCATCGAGAGTCCTGAACATGCATGTGTATCCCCCGGTAATGACGTCTCCCCCCGGAGACTCTCCCCGCCATTGACGTCCGGGGCGTGGAAACGGGACCGGCCTGTCGGTCCCGCCCGTCGCGGACCCGATGAGCGCATCCCCCTGCACCCCGTCGAGAGATGAACATAGTTGAGAGGGGGTCAATTCAGAAGGGGCACGTTCCGCACGGAGCGCCCCTCGATCGGAGCACGAGTCGCATACGTCCTGAATATCCCGCGGGGAGGGTGTCGATCATGGGGTGTGACCTGCGGTGACCGGGCGTGGGTCGGTAATTCGGCCAACCACGGACGCGGGTGTCCTACGGTCACACAATTCGTCGAGGCTGTGGACAAACGGAAGCGGCGGGTGCGTCATGGGATGGTGAAGGAACGTGCGCGCATTCTCGTTGTCGGCGGCGGCTACGTCGGGATGTACACGGCCCTGCGCCTGCAGCGGAGACTGAGACGGGAGATCGGGCGGGGCGAGGCCGAGATCACGGTCGTCACGCCGGACCCGTACATGACGTACCAGCCGTTCCTTCCCGAAGCGGCCGCCGGCGCCATTTCCCCTCGTCATGTCGTCGTACCGCTGCGTCGTGTTCTCGACCGGTGCCGCATCGTCATCGGGGAGGCCACGGCCGTCGACCACGCGGCGCGCACGGCCACCGTCCGCACCCCGGCCGCCGAGGAGGAGGGGACGGACGGGCGGCGGATCGGGTACGACGAACTGGTTCTCGCTCCCGGTTCCGTGGCGCGCTCCCTGCCCATCCCCGGCCTCGCCGACCACGCCATCGGCTTCAGAACGGTGGAGGAGGCCATCGGGCTGCGCAACCACGTGCTGGAGCAGATGGACATCGCCTCGTCGACCCGTGACCCCGCGGTCCGCGATGCCGCGCTGACGTTCGTCTTCGTCGGCGGCGGCTACGCGGGCGTGGAGGCGCTCGGCGAGCTGGAGGACATGGCGCGGTACGCGACGCGGTACTACCACAACGTCCGCCCCGAGGACATGAAGTGGATCCTGGTGGAGGCGTCGGACCGGATCCTGCCCGAGGTCGGCGAGGAGCTGGGGCGCTACACCCTCACCGAACTGCGCCGCCGCAACATCGACGTACGCCTCGGGACGCGCCTGGAGTCCTGCGCCGACCGTGTCGCCGTACTGAGCGACGGGTCGCGCTTCCCGACACGGACGGTCGTGTGGACCGCCGGGGTGAAGCCGCATCCCGTGCTGGCGGCCACCGACCTGCCGCTGAACGAGCGGGGCCGGCTGCGCTGCACCGCCGAACTGGCCGTCGAGGGCGCCCCCCACGCCTGGGCCGCCGGGGACGCCGCCGCCGTACCCGACGTCACCGCGCGCGAGGAGGGCCGCACGTGCGCCCCCAACGCCCAGCACGCCCTGCGCCAGGCCCGGGTGCTCGGTGACAACGTCGTCCACTCCCTGCGCGGCGAACCCCTGGAGACGTACGCCCACAAGTACGCCGGTTCCGTCGCCTCCCTGGGACTGCACAAGGGGGTCGCCCAGGTCTACGGGCGCAAGCTGAAGGGCTACCCCGCCTGGTTCATGCACCGGACGTACCACCTCAGCCGGGTGCCGACCTTCAACCGCAAGGCCCGGGTGGCCGCGGAGTGGACGCTCGCGGGCCTCTTCAAGAGGGAGATCGTGTCGCTCGGATCGCTCGAACATCCGCGGGCAGAGTTCGAACTGGCGGCCGGTGGAAAGCCTTCCCACGACCCACCGCACAACCCGGAGGGGTCGTCCTGACCGGACCCGGGAACTCCTGGCGCCGGACCGGCGTCCAGCGGATGTCGGCCCGGCCGGACCCTGCCAGACTGGTCCACCACCGCGGGCGGGAGGACCCGCCCCGGTGCGGCCCCCGGGCCGCGGCCGGTTCCGGTACCCGGCCGCCGACAACTACACGAGGCAAGGATTCGTGAACTTCACGCGCTGGAGCGCCCGGCTCCCCGGAACGCAGCGCCGCGCCGCAGCGCGGACCGAGCAGACGGTTTCCCCGGACCGGCGGGGAGAGGGCTCCGTGCCCGTGGCCCGCGCCGAGCGGTTCACCGACGGGGACGGGCCCGCGCCGGCCGTCGACGAGCTGGGGGTGCGCGAAGTCCTGGACCGCGTCCCCTGCCTCGTCGCTCTGGTGCACGGCCCCGACCACCGCATCGCCTACCTCAACGACGCCTATACGGCCGCGTTCGGCATCCGCCCCGCCGGCGCGCCCGCGCGGGGAGCGCTCCCGGAGCTGGACGAACTGGGCCTGCTGCCCCTCCTCGACCAGGTCCTGCGCAGCGGCAAGCCCCGCACGGTGAAATCGCGCAAGGCCCCCGACGGGCGCTCGTACACGTTCACCTGCACGCCCGCCGGCGAGGGCGACGGCCGTGGGGTGCTGATCTTCGCCACCGACGTCACCGACCACGCGGAAGCCGCCGAGCGGCTGCGCGCCAGCGAACGGCAGCAGCGCGAGACCGCCGTCACCCTCCAGCGCTCCCTGCTCCCGCAGGAGCTGGAGGAGCCCGACGACCTGCGGGTCGCCGCGACCTACCACCCCGGCGGCACCGAGGCGGCCGTCGGCGGCGACTGGTACGACGTCATCACCCTCGGCGGCGGCCGTACCGCCCTGGTCATCGGCGACGTGATGGGCCGGGGCGTGCGCGCCGCCGCCGTCATGGGCCAACTGCGCACGGCCGTACGGGCGTACGCGCGCCTCGACCTCCCGCCGCACGAGGTGCTCCAACTGCTCGACGGTCTCGCCATGGAGATCGACGCCAACCAGATCGCCACCTGCGTCTACGCCATCCACGACCCCAACGAGGGCCGCCTGGTCTACGCCTCCGCGGGGCACCTCCCCATCCTGGTGCGCGACGAGAACGGCACCGTCCTGCGCGCCGACGAACCGACCGGCCCCCCGCTCGGCACCGGCGGCTGGATGCACGCCTCCGGCTCCGTGCCGCTCGGCCCCGGCTCCACCGCCGTCCTCTACACCGACGGCCTCGTCGAGCGCCGTGACGAGGACCTGGACGAGGGCATCGCCGCCCTGGAGCGCGCCCTGGCCGGAGCCACCGGCGGTCCCCAGGTCGTCTGCGACCGCCTGGTCCGTTCGGCCGGCGTCACCCCCGACCACGACGACGACGTGGCCGTCCTGGTCCTCCAGCACCCCGCGCGTTCGGGCGTGGAGAGCGAGCTGTTCCGCAACGCCGCCCTGGAACTGCTCGGCGGGGTCGAGGCGGCCCCCCGCGCGCGTGCCTTCGCGTCCGGCGTCCTGACGAGCTGGCGCTTCCCGCCCGAGCTGCACGATCTGGGCGTGCTGGCCACCAGCGAACTGGTCGCCAACTCCCTCCAGCACGGCACACCCCCGATGCGCCTGCGCCTGCGCCGCACCGACCGCCGTCTGATCATCGAGGTCACCGACGGCGACGACCACCTGCCCAGGCGCCGCCGCGCTGAGCCCGGTGACGAGTCCGGCCGGGGCATCGCCATCGTCGCGACGATCGCCTCGGCGTGGGGCAGCAGGCGCACGCCGGGCGGCGGCAAGGCCGTCTGGTGCGAGTTCCTGCTGCCGAAGACCGTCGGCGCCGGCGTGTGACGCGCACGGTCAGGCGGGTGCCGGGGCCTGCTCCGTGCCTCCCTGCGCCACGATCCGGCTGCCCGCGGCCGCCGGGTGGTCCTGCACGGCGGTGAGCTGCCGCCCGAGCCGCAGGGCCAGCACGGTGATGCCCAGCGAGAACAGCAGGAACACCACGATGTACGGCGCGTGCAGCGAGGCTGCCATCGGTCCGCCCACCGCGGGCCCCACCGCCAGCGCGAGCTGCTTCACCAGGGCGAAGGCCGAGTTGTACTGACCGGCCATCCCGGCCGGCGCGAGGTCCGCGACCAGCGGCGCCAGCGTCGGCGACAGCAGCGCCTCCCCGAGCCCGAACAGCGCGTACGTCGAGACGAACGCGGCCGTCGCCATCTCCTGGCTGCCGCCGCCGAGCCCCGCGTACCCGGCCACGGCCCACGCCACGGCCCAGATCAGACCCACGGACGCGATGACGCGCGACCGCTTGCGCCGCTCCACGAAGCGGAGCACCGCGAACTGCGCGACGACGATCATCAGTGTGTTCGCCGCCAGCGCCGTCCCCAGCGCGGAGGTGGAGATCCCGGCGGCCTCGACGCCGTACGCGCTCAGGCCCGACTCGAACTGGCCGTAGCAGGCGAAGAACAGCACGAAGCCCAGTACGCACAGCTGCACCATGGCCCGGTTGCCCAGCAGCTGCTTCCAGCCGCCCTTGGCCGACTGCGCCGAGGCGCCGCCGATCCGCGGCGAGCGCGGCATCCGCACCGTCGCCATCACCAGCACCAGCAGCGCGAACATCACCGCTTCGAGGGAGAAGAGGAGCGTGAAGGAGCCCGCTTCGGTCGGGTCGACGAGGTGACCGCCGATGAGCCCGCCGACGCCGAGCCCGAGGTTCTGCAGGAAGAACTGCATGGCGAACGCGCGCGACCGGGTCTCCGGACCGGAGCACTCCACGATCATCGTGGCCAGGGCCGGCTGCATGACCGCCTGCCCGGCGCCGAGCGCCGCCGCCGACAGCAGCACGGTCGCCGCGCTCGCCGACAGTCCCAGGCACAGCGCGCCGATCGCGGCGGTGAGCAGGGCGGCGAGCAGCACCGGAAGGGGACCGCGCCGGACGATCGCCCGTCCGGCCAGCGGCAGCACGATCAGCGCGGCCACGGCGAAGACGGCGAGGACGAGCCCCGCCGTCACCGACCCCAGCCCGCGCACCTGCGCCACGTAGACGTACAGGTACGGGACCGTGAAGCCCAGCCCGAAAGCGCTGAGTGCGTTGCCCACGTGGATCCGGCGCATCGCTGCGCCCATCGCCCTGGTCACATTCACCTCTCTCACTAGTTAGGAGTGAAGACTTAGAAGCTAAAGTTCGACGCTGAAGAGTACACAGAGAAAGACTTCAAGGCAAAGGAGGGGCGTGCCATACTGCGGGGCATGGGCGACACCCCCGGCTTGGAAGAGCCGACCCTCGAAGAGCAGATCGCCGCGTACCAGCGCGAGTTCCAGGACCTCGACCCGCAGGTCGAGCAGATCGTCAACGCGCTCTCCCGGCTCAACCGCCGCATGAACGTCGCCTACGGCCGGCAGACCGCCGAGCTCGGCATCACCAACGCCGACTGGGAGGTCCTGAAGGCCCTCGTCCTCTCCGGCGCCCCCTACCGGATGGGCCCCAGCGACCTCGCCAAGCGCCTGGGTCTGACCCCGGCCGCCATGACCCACCGCATCGACCGCATGGTCACCGAGGGTCTGGTCACCAGGGAGCGGGACGAGAACAACCGGGTCCGCGTCATCGTGGAGCTCACCCCGGCCGGCCGGGAGAAGTGGCAGGAGGCCATGCGGATGGCCACCGTCTTCGAGACGGACCTCCTGCAGGACCTCGACCCGGAGGAGAGGACCGCCCTCGGCGAGGTGCTCATCCGCCTGCTGCGCAGGGTGGAGGACGCCCAGCCCGACGCCGGCGGACGCCTCACCGACCTGGACTGAAAGATCTTGGCGCAGCCACTTGACGCGGCCCCGGGCGATCCGTAAGGTTCTTCGAGTTGCCACGGGGCCGTAACGGTTCTCCGGCAGCACTTCCGCCGCGACAGCGGCACCCAAACCTCAGTACGGCCTCCCAGTGGGAACGACTTCGGTATGTCCGCATGCCTGAATTCAATTCCACACTCCCGATTTGGGAAACACGGAGAGAGTCCGCTAAGGTTGGAAACGTCGGAACGGCCCGCAACGGCCGGAAAGACGGACCCCGCTGACTGGGGGTCAGGTCGAGAAAAGGATCTGATAGAGTCGGAAACACCGAAGGGAAGCGCCCGGAGGAAAGCCCGAGAGGGTGAGTACGAAGGAAGCGTCCGTTCCTTGAGAACTCAACAGCGTGCCAAAAGTCAACGCC